>JBJTBK010000241.1:0-8049 GCA_046091245.1 Nevskiaceae bacterium
GCGAGTTACGCGGCCCGAACCGCGCCACGAGTGAGGCCACGATGCGGGCACGCAAGGCGGGGGAGAACCGATAGTCGCGACCAGGCTGCAGCGCCTGCCACTTCAAGGCCTGCTCTTCAGCGGCGGTACCCAACTGAAAAAACATTTGCCGTTTGACGGGATCCGGCTCGCACGCGGCGACTTTGGAATACAGCCAAGCCGATTCCTTCTCGTGGTACCAACTGTCGAGTGAGTCGCTCACAGACGCGGGTTAACGCTCACGGCCATCGTCGCCGTCGTCGTCTTCCCAGTCATCCTCTTCGTCTTCGTCGTCCCAGTCGTCGTCCTCTTCTTCCTCATCCTCGTCTTCATCTTCCGACCAGCCCTCAGGCTCGTCGATGAGTTCGAGGTCGAGCTCGTGCCACTCCTCAACGTCGAGTTCGTCGATTTCACCATCGAGATATTCGATCTCGATGAGTTCGGCATCTTCGTTGACCGACAGGACGCGAAAGGTCTCCTCGTCATCGACGATTTCGTACCATTGTCCCTTGACGGGTTCGTTGTCTCTGCTCACGGCGCTCACCCCAATACGGCGTTGGTCGAATCCGACGCGGATTTTACTGCGACTCTGATCTATAGTGCTAACGAAGTGGACAGCGGCTAATGCCCGGCAAGACTCCCAATACGCCAACCCCTAACCCCCTGCAGCGTGCGCGTCGCGTCGTGATCAAGGTGGGTTCGGCCCTGCTCGTCGATGCCGCGAGTGGGCGGCTGAACCGTGCCTGGCTCGAGACGCTCGTGGCCGACGTCGTGCGGCTGCATCGCCAGGGCAAGGAAGTGGTGCTGGTATCCTCAGGTGCCATCGCGATCGGTCGGCGGCACCTTGGTCTACCCAAAGGGCCGTTGCGGCTCGAAGAGAGTCAGGCAGCGGCCGCGGTCGGGCAGATCCGTTTGGCGCACGCGTACAAGGAGTTGCTCGAGCAGTGGGATCTGCAAGTCGCGCAGGTGTTGCTGACCCTCGAAGACAGCGAGCAGCGTCAACGATATCTGAACGCTCGCGCGACGCTCAGTGCGTTGCTGGCGCGCGGTGCAGTGCCGGTGATCAACGAAAACGATACGGTGGCGACGGCCGAGATTCGCTACGGCGACAACGATCGGCTGGCTGCCCGCGTTGCGCAGATGATCAGCGCCGATTGCGTGATCCTGCTCTCCGACATCGACGGCTTGTACACGGCTGATCCGCACCGGGACCCGAACGCGCAGTTCATCCCATTGGTGCGCGAGATCACGCCGCAGATCGAGGCCATGGGCGGGGAGTCGGCTTCGGACATGGGCCGCGGCGGCATGACGACCAAGATCATCGCAGCGCGCATTGCCGTGGCTGCAGGGTGTCATTTCTGCATTGCGGCCGGTGCGCCCCGTCACCCGGTGCGGCGCATCGAACAAGGCGGTCGCAGTACCTGGTTTCGCCCGTCGGCTTCGCCAGTGGCGGCCCGCACACAGTGGATTGCCGGCACCTTGAAACCGGCCGGCGTACTGCGCGTCGACGATGGCGCTGCGCGCGCGCTGCGCGCGGGCAAGAGTCTGCTCCCCGCGGGCGTGACAGCCGTGCAGGGTCGTTTCGAACGTGGCGATACCGTCAGCGTGCAGAGTAGCGATGGCCGCGAACTCGCGCGGGGCATCGTCGCTTACTCCGACAGTGAGGCGCTGCGCATCATCGGTCGGCGCAGCGAGGAGATCGCCGCCGTGCTGGGGTTCGCAGGGCGTGATGAGCTCGTTCATCGTGACGATCTGGTGCTGTCGTGAGCACGGCTTCGGTCAGCGCAACGCAGGTTGAGCTGCAGCGGCTCATGCGCCGTTTGGGTGAGCAAGCGGTCGCAGCGCAGGCTACGTTGGCGCGCAGCACAGCCGCTTCGCGTGATCAGGCGCTGCGCGCAGCGGCTCGCGCGGTGCGACAGCAGGCTGCGCAGATTTTGGCCGACAATGCCCGGGACATGGCTGAGGGTGAGCAGAAAGGCTTGTCGGCAGCGATGCTCGATCGGTTGCGCCTTGACGCCCCGCGGCTCGAGGCCATCGCGCGCGGACTCGAGCAGATCGCTGAGTTGCCGGACCCGCTCGACCGGGTGCTCGCGGAGTGGCGCCGTCCGAACGGCTTGTTGATCCGACGCGTGCCGGTACCGCTTGGCGTGATCGGGATCATTTACGAGAGCCGACCGAATGTGACGGCCGACGCCGGTGCGCTGTGTTTGAAGTCGGGCAATGCCGTCATTTTGCGCGGCGGCTCGGAGAGCCTGCGCTCCAGTGCGGCGATCCGTGCTGCCCTGGTTGAGGGTTTGCGCGCCGCGCAGTTGCCGGAGGCTGCGATCCAGCTTGTGCCCGTGGCCGATCGCGAGGCCGTCGGTTTGATGCTCTCCGGCATGACCGAGTTCATCGATGTGCTCGTACCGCGCGGCGGCAAAGGCCTTGTGGCTCGGGTGCAGCAGGAGGCCAGGGTGCCGGTGATCGGTCACCTCGATGGCAACTGCCACGTCTACGTCGATCGCGCGGCGGAGGTATCGATGGCAGTGGCCATCGTGCTCAACTCCAAGTTGCGGCGCACCGGAGTGTGCGGCGCCGCCGAGACGCTACTCGTCGATCGAGAAGCGCCGGCGGGTCACCTTTCGGCATTGGTGCAGGCGCTGCTTGATGCGGGCTGCGAAGTGCGCGGCGATGCTGCCGTGCAGGCGGTCGATGCGCGTGTGCACCCGGCGAATGAGGCGGACTGGTCCACTGAATACCTGGACGCCATCATCGCGGTGCGCGTGGTCGGCGGCGTCGAGGAAGCGATCGAGCACATTGCTCGCTATGGCTCGGGTCACACCGAATCGATCGTCACACAGGATGCCGCGACGGCGCGCGTTTTTCTGGAGCGCGTGGACAGTGCGATCGTGCTGCACAACGCGTCGACGCAGTTCGCCGATGGGGGCGAATTCGGTATGGGTGCGGAGATCGGTATCTCCACCGATCGATTCCACGCACGCGGCCCAGTCGGTGTCGAACAACTGACGAGCTACAAATACGTGCTCGAGGGTTCGGGGCAGATCAGGCCGTAGTCGGCCGGCGCAAGTGCTCGGCGCCGCCGCGCAGCGAATACGTCTGCTGCAGGCCTTTTTCTCGTAACGCCCGCGTGGTGTTCAAGCTGCGTCCGCCGCGCGCGCAGACCAGCAGATAGTGGCCTTCAGCGGGCAGGTTGCGACCCTCGAGCAGTTCCTGCATCGGGATGTGCGTGATGCCTGCGTGGGGTAGCGGCGCGCTATCGAGCTCATGTGCGTCGCGAATATCGATGACGTGAAAGCCGGCGGCGAGCGCGCTTTCGAGCGTTTCGAAGTCCACCTCCAGCGCAGCGCTGGAGCGGGCTGCCGCGAGTCCCGAGGCGGCGCGCGTGCACGCGCCCACGCACTCGGCTGCGCGGCGGGCCTTGACGCGGGTGGTGCTCAGATCGAGCAGGTTGACGATCAGCAACTCGTTCGTCAGTCGGCCTGGTAGATCAAGCAGGATCTTCAGCACCTCGAGCGCCTGTAGGCTGCCGAGCACCCCGGGTACCGGGCCGAGCACACCGGCTTCGGCGCAGTTGCCAACGACCCCTTCCTGCGTCGCTTGCGGCCAGAGGCAGCGTAGACAAGCCGAACCGCGTGCGGGATCGACGAGCTGCAACTGGCCCTCGAACTGGTGCACGCTCGCGAGCACGAGTGGTACGCCCAGACTGTGCGCGATGTCGTTGAGCAGGAACTTGCTCGCGAAGTTATCGGTGCAATCGACGAGGACATCGCAGCCTGCGAGCAACTGCGTGGCATTCATCGCATCGAGGCGCTGAGTTTCGGCGCGGACCGCCACCTCAGGGTTGAGTGCGGCAATGCGCGCGGCAGCGAGGGTTGCTTTCGGTGTGCCGCAATCGGCGAGGGCATACCAGGTCTGGCGATGCAGATTGGAGGGCTCGAGGCGATCGCTATCGATGATGACGAGCGTGCCCACACCCGCCCCTGCGAGGTATTGCAGCACCGGCACGCCGAGGCCGCCAGCCCCGATGACGCCGACGGTGCTAGCGCGTAGTCGTGCCTGCCTGACGGCGCCCACTTCGCGCAGTCGCATCTGCCTCGAGTAGTCGGGTTGCGGCGCGGCATGCACGCGATGCGTGTCGTGATGGTGATGCCCGTGATCGTGCGCATGATCATGCGAGTGCCGATGATCCTGCGCATCGCCCGGCATCTGCGCCTCGGTGGTATGCGCAGGCGCGGCCGCGCAGCGCTCGCAGTTCACCCAGCCGGTATCGCCGGTGACGTAGTGTTCCTTTTTCCAAATCGGTACGCGGTGCTTGACCTCGTCGATGATGTAGCGGCAGGCGCGAAATGCCTCGTCGCGATGCCGAGCACTGACGCCGACCCAGACGGCGATGTCGGTCAGCGCGAGCGCGCCGATGCGATGTACGCAACGGGCGTTGTCGACGCCGAACTTGGCACAGGCCTCGGCAATGATGCGCTCGCCTTCACGCACCGCGAGTTCGGCGAAGGCTTCGTATTCGAGGCCGGTGACCTCGCGACCTTCGTTGTGATTACGGACCCAGCCCTCGAACGCAGCATAGCCGCCGCAACGGACATCAACGAGGCTCGCTTGCAGCGCAGGCACGTTCAGCGCTTCGGTGCTGAAACTGAAGCGGGACATGTCCTGACTTAGCCTCCGGCCACGGGCGGAATGAACACCACGGTGTCGCCTTCGGCGAGCGGTTGCGCCCAATCGCCGAATTCAGCATTGATCGCGACTTTGAGCATCTCCTGCGGCAAGGTGAACGGATGACGCATCGCCAGCTCCGCGTACAACTGCGCTGGCGTGTGCGCTGCGCTGCGTACGGTTTCAGTGCTGCAGCCTGCCTGCTCGCGAAGCAGGGCGAAGTACTGCACCGTCACGGTGCGTGGGGCGTTTTGGGTGTCGGGGGACAGCGTCTCCATGGCTTGCCAATATTCCTGCGCCGAGTTGATGTTGTCGAGAGCAGACGGCGCCAGCGGTTCGATCACCTTTGCTTCGTGGGTGATCAGAAACTTGCGCGGGCAACGCCCGCCTTCATCGACAAATCGCTGTAGGGCCTGAGCGGCGGTCGGTTCGTAGATGGCACAGAGTGGTTCGGGAAGGCCGTCGTGACTCGATCGGAAGGCCGTCGCCATGCCGGAGCGGTCGCGGTGGGCGAGCAAGTGCATAAGGCTCGCGCGGTCCAGAAATGGCAGATCACAGGCAAGCACCAGCCACGCCGCCTGCGAATGGTGCTGCTGTGCTGCGAGGATACCGTTGATGGGCCCGCCGGGTCCGGCGATATCCACGATCTGCGCGAAGCCTTTGCGCAGCGGCTCGTCGATTTGGTCGGGACGCACCGACACGTAACAACGATCCACCACGCTTTGCAGCAGCTCGAAGCTAGTCGCGAGCTGCGAGCGACCATGATAGGCGAGTGCAGCCTTGTCACGATGCATGCGCGAGCTGCGCCCGCCGGCGAGTACGAGGCCGCAAAGTGTGGGCTCACTCATGCGCGGCGTCCGAAATCGCGCTTGCCGCCACGCTTGGCGAGCAGGCGTACCCGCTCGATGACGATGTCGTGCGAGAGTGCCTTGCACATGTCGTACACGGTCAGCGCCGCGACTGTGGCGCCGGTCAGCGCTTCCATCTCGACTCCCGTGCGGTGCGTCGTTCGTACCGTGCAGCGTATGACGATCAGCCCGGACGCTTGCTGCACGATGTCGAGTTCACAATGATCGATGGGCAGCGGATGACAGAACGGGATGAGCTCATGAGTTCGCTTGACCGCCTGAACCGCGGCGATCACGGCGGTGTCGAGCACCGGGCCCTTGCGCGTCCGATGGCCGCTCGCTTTCAAGGCGGTGGCGACAGCGCGTGGCAGACGGACTCGTGCTTCCGCCGTTGCTTCCCGACGCGAAGTCGGCTTGTCGCCGACGTCCACCATGGCGGGGCGGTGTTGTGCATCGAGATGCGTCAACGCGGGCTTTTGACGGCGTGCCGGCATATCAACCTCCGACGTGGAACATCTCGACTTTGGGCGTGTTGTCCAAGCGCTGCTCGGCGCGCGATTCGCTGTAGCGGTCTGTGCGAGCGCGCCAGACGCCGCTAAGCAGTTCCTGCAGTTCGGCATCACTGGCGCCACTGCGCAGCGCAGCGCGCAGATCGGTGCCGCGCGTGGCGAACAGGCACGTGTAGAGCGTGCCGTCCGATGACAAGCGCGCCCGCGAGCAGTCGCCGCAGAAGGGCTGCGTGACCGAAGAAATGAAACCCACCTCGCCCTGCCCGTCGCAGTACCGATAACGCTCGGCGACTTCGCCGACGTAATTGCGATCCACGGGTTCAATCGGCCAGTGCTGGTTGATGCGCCCAGCAAGTTCTGCCGAGGGCAGCACCAGTTCGGGCCGCCAGTCGTTGCGATTGCCGACGTCCATGTACTCGATGAAGCGAACGATGACGCCGCTGCCGCGAAAGTGCTGCAGCAACGGCAGCAGGGTGTGATCGTTGACGCCGCGTTGTACGACGACGTTGATCTTGATGGGTGCTAGCCCCGCACGCTGCGCCGCCGCGATGCCGGCGAGTACGTCCGTGACGCCACCGAAGCCGCCACTCATGCGGGCAAACACCTCGGGGTCCAGGCTATCGAGACTGACCGTGATGCGAGCAAGCCCGGCGGCTTTGAGCTCCGTGGCGTACTTGCCGAGCAGCACGCCATTGGTAGTGAGAGCCACATCGTCGATGCCACGCAGCGTGCTCAGATCGCCGATGAGATCGACAAGATTGGGCCGCAGGAGAGGCTCACCGCCCGTAATGCGCAGCTTGCGTACGCCGAGACCTGCTGACAGGCGTGCCACGCGCGCGATTTCTTCGAACGAGAGCCGCTCGGCCGACTTCAGGAAGCGGTAGCCGTCGTGGAAGGTGTGCTGCGGCATGCAGTACGGACAGCGAAAGTTGCACCGATCCATCACCGAAATGCGTAAGTCACGCATGGGCCGACCGAGCGTGTCAGTCGTCGTGGCCAGAGCGCCCAGCGGCAGCAGCGTGTGTTCGCGTGTGGTCATGGTGAACGCTTGGCTACCAGCGATGCAGTCGCGTCACAAACCCTTTCGGGTGGGTGTTGGGTCCCGGCGGTAACTCGACCACGCCGTCGGTGCCCACCAGTGCGGCAAAGTCGCCCGAGCCGTTGGTCGGGCAGGGGTGTGCCCAGCTGCGACCCCACTCGTCGTGTTCGAGCCGCACCGGCGCGAAGCTCGTCAGATTGACCTTCACCTCGATCGGGGTGGCGATGGCGATTTTTTCCGCGGCGCGAGAGGTTTCGCCCATGGCGGCGTAGAGTGCCGGGATGACATAACGCGCGAGACACACCAGCGTAGAGACCGGGTTGCCGGGCAGGGCAAACACGGCCGTACCCGAGGGGCCGATACCGAACCACATCGGTTTACCGGGCCGCTGCGAGATTTTGTGGAAGACCTCACGGACACCGAGCTTGGCGAGTGCAGCCGGCACCAGATCGAGCTGGCCCATCGAGACACCGCCCGACAAAACCAGCACGTCATGGGTGTCGAGATAGATGCGCAGGCGACGCTGCAGGACATCCATGTCGTCAGGCAGGTGATCGTCCGCGATGCGTTGGAATCCACGCTGGCGTAGTGCCGTCACGATGCCGTAAGCATTCGAGCGTCTGACCTGATGATCTGCAATGGGCTCGCCGGGTTCGATCAATTCGTTGCCGGTGGACACCACGATGATGGTGGGTTGCGCACTCACGCGGATTCGCGGCATGCCGGCGCCCGCAGCGACCGCGATCTCGGGCGCGCCGAGGCGCATGCCGGCCTGCAGCAACAGGGTGCCTTGAGTCGTGTCGCTGCCCCGGCGATGGATGTTTTGCCCGCGGGCAGATTTCACACCCTCAAGAAGGGTGACTTGCCCCGACTCGCGTCGCAGTTGCTCGACGGGGATGACAGCGTCGCACCCCAGCGGGAGTACGGCCCCGGTCATGATCTCGATGGCATGCTCGGCACTTTGCAATTG
>JBJTBK010000242.1:0-8677 GCA_046091245.1 Nevskiaceae bacterium
GAATCTACGCTCTTCTGCTGGACGCGGCTGCGCTCGCAGCCGACGAAGCGGCCCTGTCACCCGAAGAAGAAGCCCGGCGCGAACGGGCGCGCACCTCATCCCTCGCAGGCATCATCGACTACGAGTTCTCGCCCGACTCGCGCTATCTGCTGATTCCGCTGGCGGGCGATTTGTTCTTGTACGACCTGCGTGCCTCCGCAGCGACTCAGGCGGTGCGTCGACTCACACAAACCGCCGACGCGGAGACAGACCCGCGTTTCTCACCGCGCGGAAACTACGTCGCCTTCGTCCGCGCGCAGAACCTCTACGTGATCGAGCTCGCCTCAGGACGCGAATACGCCGTCACTCGCGAAGGCGGCGGACTCGTTTCGTACGGCATGGCCGAGTTCATTGCCCAAGAGGAGATGGATCGACAGACGGGATATTGGTGGGCACCGGATGAGAGTGCCTTCGTCTTTGCGCGGGTGGACGAATCAACGGTCGATGAGGTGGAGCGTTTCGAGATCTACGCGAGCACGGTGAAGGTCGTGCGACAGCGCTATCCCGCCGCGGGTCGTCCTAACGCACGGGTCAACGTATTCGTCGCCAAGCTGAAGAACACAGGACCCACCAAAGGGCTCGAATTCGAATCACGAGCACTGCCAGCAGCCGACCCGGGCGAGGGTTACTTGGCGCGCGTGCACTGGCTGCCGGATTCCAAAGCAGTCGCCGTGCAGCGTCAGTCGCGCGACCAGCGACAACTCGAACTGCTGCAGGTGGATCTCGCGAGCGGCGTCGGACGGCGTCTGCTGGAAGAGCGCAGCGATACCTGGGTTGATTTGCATGATGAGCTGACGTTCCTCAGGCAGCGCGGCGGCTTCATCTGGGCTTCCATGCGCAGCGGCTATCGACACCTGTATCTGCATGGCGCAGACGGTACATTGCTGCGCCCGCTCACGGCTGGCGAATGGATGGTCGCGGGAGACTCTGGAGAGCGCGCCATCGAGGCCGTCGATGAAGCCCGCGGGGTCGTTTATTTCACCGCCAACCGTGACACACCTCTCGAGCGTCACCTCTACTCAGCACCCCTCAGCGGCGCGATCGAGCCCAGCAAGGTCGATGCGGCGATTCGCAAACTCAGCCAAGGATCAGGTTGGCACTCCAGCACGCTCTCCCGCGATGGGCGATTGTGGCTCGATACGTTCTCCACGCCCACCTCACCGCCTTCGCTGACCTTGCGCGACCGCGACGGCCGCCAGTTGGCCGTGCTCGTGGCGAACACCCTCGATGCCCAGCACCCGTACGCGCCTTATCTCGCCGCACATCAGCCGACCGAATACGGCACGCTGCAGTCGGCTGACGGCCAGACGCTTCACTCCCAGTTGATCAAGCCGATGAACATGCAGCCCGGCAAACGCTACCCGGTGATCGTCGATTTGTACGGCGGCCCGGGCAATCAGCGGGTCCGCCGCGCCTGGCCGGGCTTCCCGCGCAGCAACGAAGGCTTTTTCCGTCAGCTGCTCGCGCAACGCGGCTATGTGGTGTTCAGCCTCGACAATCGCGGCACGAGCTTTCGGGGTCAAAAGTTCGAGTCGGCCATCCATCGTCGAATGGGTACCGTTGAGGTCGAAGATCAGGTGCGCGGGGTCGAATTCCTGCGCGCACTGCCCTTCGTCGACGCCAAGCGTGTGGGCGTCTTCGGCTGGAGCTACGGCGGGTATCTGTCGCTCATGTGTATGGTCAAAGCCCCGGACTATTTCACCGCGGGCGTCGCTGGCGCGCCGGTGACGGACTGGCACTTGTACGACACGCACTACACGGAGCGCTATATGGGCACGCCAGAGGACAACGCGGCGGGCTATGCCGACGGGATGGTCATGACCCACGCGCGAAACTTGCGCGGTGATCTGCTGATCATGCACGGCATGGCCGACGATAACGTGCTCTTTACCCACAGCACCGCGCTGTTCAAGACGCTGCAAGACGAGCGCAAGCCGTTTGACGTGATGGCCTACCCCGGCAGCAAGCACGCCTTGATGCGTTTTGCCGCGACCGGTCCACACGGCTACCAAACAGTGGTCCGTTTCTTTGATCGATCACTGCACAACGAGCCTTCGGAGAGCGCCGCCCCATGAGAAGCTTGCGCCCGTTGTTCGACAGTAATCGCCGCTGGTCCGAGGAGATTACGGCCAAGGACCCAGAATTCTTCAGTAAACTTGTGGGGCAGCAGTCACCAAACTACCTCTGGATCGGCTGCGCAGACAGCCGTGTGCCTGCCAACGAAATCGTCGGATTACTGCCGGGCGAACTGTTCGTGCACCGCAACGTCGCCAATGTGGTAGTCCACACCGACCTCAATTGCCTCTCGGTATTGCAGTACGCCGTCGATGTGCTGGATGTAGAACACGTCATCGTCTGCGGCCACTATGGCTGCGGCGGCGTGCAGGCGGCGCTGCGCAACGATCGGCTCGGACTGATCGATAATTGGCTGCGCCATGTGCAGGACGTGATGAAGAAACATCACGCACGACTGGCGGAGCTACCCGATGAGGCCTCTCGTCTGCATCGGCTGTGTGAACTCAACGTGATCGAGCAGGTGCTGAACATTGGCCAGACCAGCATCGTGCAAAGCGCTTGGGATCGCGGCAAGGCGCTCGAGATTCACGGCTGGATCTACGATCTGCACGATGGGCTGCTACGCGATCTCACCGTCGGCATACGCTCACCGGAGGAGTACGCCGAGGTCTACCGCACGGTGCTCGATATGGAGCCCGCCTAGGGCAGTTTGATCTTGCTGGCAATTGCCCCGGGCGCATCAGGCACCACGATGCGCGAGGCAGCCTCGCGCCGCATCTGCTGCGCTTCCTCGATCGCATCCTCGAGTGCCTGCTTGACGGCGTCCGGGAACTTGCCGATGGCTTCAGCCAAATCCTGGGCCTCGATCTCGAAGCCGAGCGGCAGAACTCCGCCCGGCGTCATGAGCTGCGTCTGCCCCATGTAGATCACGGCGCGGGTGGCATCCGGTGCGCCATCGACGGTCACGGGCACCATACGGCGCAGTGTGCCGGCGCGACGATCGGTAAAGACCTCCTCGCGATACAGACTGTTCGTGTCGATCCGGATGTCGGGAAGACCCAAGTCCTGCGTGCTCATATCGGCGGATTCCTGCGCTGCGTGCCGAGAACCTCGGCGTGATGGTTAAAGATCATACCGTATCGACGGGCCGTATCACCGGGGTCGCGCATGCGCCTCGGCGATGTGGGCCATGGTGGCCGGCGAACCGTGCTGACGAATCAGCACCTTACGGCGGAAGAACCTCGTGTACCCAGCAGGCCCCATGCGTGAACCGCCCATCCCCGAGAGTTTGAATGAGTTCTTCTCGAACTCGTGACACATCGCAGTCAGCGAGCCGTCATTCAAACTGATGCCACCAGCATCGATGCGCCGACCGATCGCCTCAGCCTCCTCGAGCGTGCCGGCCATCACACCCGCAGAAAGTCCGAATACGCCCTCGTTCGCGAGTGCCACCGCTTCATCGAGGCTGTCGAAAGGCATGACCGGGATCACGGGCCCGAAGGTCTCCTCGCTCATCACTTTCATGCCGTGATGCACGTCGACGATCACCGTCGGCCGCAGCCACTTCCCTCCGTGATCTTCGATCTCGCCGCCGCAGAGCACTTTGGCGCCCTTGGCACGCGCATCCGCCAGTTGCTCGGCGACGATCTCGGCCTGTCGCGCAAAAATGAAGGGGCCGATGGTACCCGCATGGATGTCGGGCCAATTCGTTTCCACCTGTTTCGCCTTCTGCACGAGTCGCTCGACGAAGGACGAGTATATGTGCCGATCGACGTACACACGCTCGAGACTCTGGCAAGCCTGCCCCGTTGCGAGACAGGTCGCACGCAGCGCAACGTCCGTCGCACGTTCGAGATCTGCACTGGCCGTCACGATCAACGGATCGTTGCCACCGAGTTCCAAAAATGCCGGAATGAAATGCCGTGCAGCATTCTCAGCTACCAGCCGTCCGGTGGCCACGCTACCGGTGAAGCACACCACATCACTCTGCGCGATCAACGCTTCACCGGTCGCCCGTGCGCCGGGTTGAATGCCAAACACCGCAGCCAACTCCGGCACGGCCGCGATCGAACGCATCGCAGGCTCGACGAAACGCGGCGTAACCTCGCTAGGCTTGACGTACACCGCGCAGCCCGCGAGGAGCGCTGGAATGGCATCGATGAAACACAGCGAGACCGGAAAATTCCATGGCGAAATCACGCCCACGAGCGCATACGGCACGTACTGCGAGCGATAGCTGATGTGTGGCATGGTCGCCGAACGGGACTCCTCCTCGGCAGCCAATGAGGGCACGAGCCCACACCAGCGATCGACCATGCCCGTGACCGATTGCACTTCGCTGCCAGCAATCAGATAACGACCCGTATCGGTCGCGAGCGCCTCGACGAGTTCGGTTTGCCGCGCCATCCACTCCGCACGCCAACGCTGCAACACCGCAATACGGTGCGCGAGCGGTGCCGCTGCCCAGGGGACTTGCGCCGCCCGTAGCCCCTTGAGCGTCGTCGTCAGCTCGGTCGCCGAGGGCGCGTTGAAACGGTAGTCGACCTCGCCGCTGCGAGGGTTGCGCACTTCGATGAGTTCACCGGTGGATGTCAGCATGGAAGTCTCCGCTGTTGGATCAGGGCCACGAACGGCGCGTCGGCTTCGAGTATGTTCTGACGATGCAAGTCCTGGATCGGCACCCACTGCAAGGTTTGTCCATCGCGGGGCTGCGGAATGCCGCTGAACGAATCGACCAAGTAAAAATGCAGTCTGACGCGACGATCCGTGTAATCGTGATCGAGCGTCATCGCAAACTGGGCTGTGCCCATTTCGATACCGAGTTCCTCGCGTAGTTCCCGCTGCAAGGCCGCCGTCTGCGACTCACCGACGGCGATTTTGCCGCCCGGAAACTCCTGACGACCGGCCATGTGCTTACCGGGAGGGCGGCCGGTCACGAGCACTCGACCCGTCTCATCGAATAGCGCTGCGGCCACAACCTCGAGTGTTAGCATCATCGCGCGTGCACAAGCGGCGACGGGAGCGCCTCAGCCGCTCTCTAACGTACCGTGACAGTGCTTGTACTTTTTGCCGGAGCCACACGGACAGGGCTCATTGCGGCCCACCTTGCGCTCGCCGCGCACCATCGGCGCCTGCGCCGACGCTGCACCGTCGTCATCGGCCGCGACGTTACGCTCAGCGTCATCATCCGGTGGTGCCGCAGCCAAGGCCGAGGCCGCCTCGGCGTGTTGCAACTGCAGTGCAGCGAGTAGCTTGCGCTGGCGCTCTTCTTCCTCACGCTGCAAATCGGCTTCGCTGCGAATCTCCACGCGGGTGAGCATCGAGGCCGTATCGAACGTCACGCGATCAAGCATGGCGCTGAACAGCTCGTATGCCTCGCGTTTGTATTCGTAGCGGTAGTCCTTCTGTGCGTAGCTGCGCAGATGGATACCCTGACGAAGATAGTCCATGGCGGCCAGATGCTCGCGCCAATGCTGATCGAGCGTTCGCAGCATGATGTCCTTCTCGAGATGCTGCATCAGCTCGCTGCCATAGCGCGCAGACTTCGCCGCATAAGTCGCGGCGACCGCATCGACCACTCTGCGACGCAGCACCGGCTCTTCAAGCTCGGGCTCGACAGCCAGCCAACCACGCGCATCCACATCCGCATTGAAATCCTTGCGTAGCGCCTCGCGCAGCGCCTCGAGATCCCAGTCCTCGTGCGGCACATTACGCGGCAGGAACTCATCCAGTACCCGCCCCACCACATCTTCCTGGATGCCGCGGATCGCGCCGGAGAGGTCCGTCGCTCCCATGATCTCGGTGCGCTGCTGGTAGATCACCTTGCGCTGGTCATTGGCGACGTCGTCGAACAACAGCAACTGCTTGCGGATGTCGAAGTTGTGCGACTCGACCTTGCGCTGTGCGGTCTCGATGCGCTTGCTGAGCATGCGACTCTCGATGACCTCGCCTTCCTTCATGCCCGCGACCGTCAACAGCCGCTTGGTGAAGTTGGGATCACCAAAGATGCGCATCAAGTTGTCTTCCATCGACAGATAGAAGCGCGACGATCCCGGATCGCCTTGTCGACCGGACCGACCACGCAACTGGTTGTCGATGCGTCGCGACTCGTGACGCTCCGTACCGATGATGTGCAGACCGCCCGCCGTCACCACTTGATCGTGTCGTACCTGCCACTCAGCCCGAACGCGCTCGCGCTCCTCAGCGGACGCATCGACCGCCAAGCCCGCAAGTTCCGCCTCCAGGTTGCCGCCCAGCACGATGTCGGTACCGCGACCGGCCATGTTGGTGGCGATCGTGACCGCACCCGGGCGTCCAGCCTGCGCGACTACCTGCGCTTCACGCTCGTGCTGTTTCGCATTCAGCACCTGGTGCGGCACGCGTTCTTTGTTGAGGATGCTGGAGATCAACTCCGATGTTTCGATCGAGGTCGTGCCAACCAGCACCGGCTGCTGGCGCGAAACACAATCGCGGATATCCTCAACGATCGCCTTGAACTTGTCCGCCTGGGTCAGATGCACGAGATCCGGCATGTCCTTGCGAATCATCGACCGATGCGTCGGGATGACGTTGACCTCAAGACCGTAAATTTGCAGGAACTCCGGCGCCTCGGTATCGGCGGTGCCGGTCATGCCCGAGAGTTTCTTGTAGAGACGGAAATAGTTCTGGAAGGTGATCGAGGCGATCGTCTGGTTCTCTTCTCGAACGCGCACGCCTTCTTTGGCCTCGACCGCCTGGTGCAAGCCTTCCGACCAGCGGCGACCAGGCATGGTGCGCCCCGTGAACTCATCGACGATGATCACCTCGCCGCCGCGCACGATGTATTCGACATCGCGCTTGTAGAGAGCATGCGCGCGCAGCGCCGCGTTCAGGTGGTGCATCAAGCGGATGTTCGCCGGGTCGTACAGGCTCTCACCCTCGCGCAACATTCCCGCCTGGATCATCAGCGCCTCGACGCGCTCGTGACCCGCCTCGGTGAGGTGCACCTGGCGCTGCTTCTCGTCGACCGAGTAATCCCCGGGGCCCTCTTCTTCAGCGACATCCTTGCGCGGTGGACCGGCAACGCGTTCGAGCTGCGGGACGAGCTTATTGATGCGGACGTAGGTGTCGGTGCTCTCTTCGGCTGGACCGGAGATGATCAGCGGCGTGCGCGCCTCGTCGATGAGGATGGTGTCGACCTCGTCGACGATCGCAAAGGCGAGTCCGCGTTGCACTCGATCTTCGAGGCGGAACGCCAGGTTGTCGCGCAGGTAATCGAAACCGAATTCGTTGTTGGTACCGAAGGTGATGTCGCACAGGTACGCCGCCCGCTTCTCGGCAGGGGCCTGTGCGCTGCGCACCACGCCGACGGTCAACCCGAGGAAACGATAGACCGGGCCCATCCAATCGGCATCGCGTTGCGCGAGGTACTCGTTCACGGTAACGACGTGTACGCCCTCACCGCTCAAGGCGTTGAGGTACGCCGGCAAGGTCGCCATCAGCGTCTTGCCTTCGCCGGTGCGCATCTCGGCAATGCGGCCGCGGTGCAGAACGGAACCACCGATCAACTGCACATCGAAATGGCGCAGACCGAGCGTGCGGCGTGCGGCCTCGCGAACCACTGCGAAGGCTTCCGGCAACAGCCGATCCGTCGATTCACCCGCCGCTAATCGGGCCCGAAACTCGTCCGTCTTGCCGCGCAGCTGCTCATCGCTGAGGGCCTGCACGGCGGGCTCGAACGCGGTCGCCGTGCGCACGTCGCGCACGAGGCCTCGGAGCACCCGATCGTAGCGGCTGCCGAAAATACGGGTCAGAAAATTTAACACTCGGGATGGCCCTGCGAAAAAGAGCGGTATTTTACTGGTTTGAGGCGGTACCGGTCGAATGGTTCGCCCGGACCGCGGTGACGTGCGATCAACCGTCGATATACGACAACGGGTTGACGTGCCGGCCGTTGCGCAGCACTTCGAAATGCACGTGCGGCCCAGTGGACCGCCCCGTCGAGCCCAGATGGGCTACCGGCTGCCCGCGGCGCACCGTATCGCCGACACGCACCAGCAATTGCTGGTTGTGTGCGTAGCGGGTCACGTACCCGTCGCCGTGGGTCACATCAACGACCTTGCCGTACCCTGGCCGCTCACCCGCGAAGGTCACGACACCTGCACCGACCGCCAGCACGGGCTCGCCCGGCTCTCCGACGAAATCGATGCCGCGGTGAAACTCGGTCTGACCAGACAGCGGATCCTGTCGCAATCCGAATACCGAGGAGAGAAAACCGCGCGCCACAGGCCGACCCTCAGGTTGCGTCTGACGACGCAAATCGCGCTGTAAAATAAGGCTTTCCAACACGCCGAGCTGCGCATCGCGCTGGGCGAGTTTCGATTCAAGTGTATCGAGCATGCGCGAGACATCGGGAATCTCGCCGGCGATCGCTTCGGCCGACTCCGGACCGCCGGTGCCCGGCAGCGTATCGAACGAAAACTCGTGCGAATCGAGATCGGTCATCTCGACGAGGCGTTTGCCGAGTGCATCGAGGCGCACCACGTGGGCGTTGACCTGACCGATGCGAGCGGCGATCGAGTCCACGCGCTCCTGCACACGTTGGCGCATGGCCTCGACCTCGGCGCGCTGCTGCAGTGCGGCC
>JBJTBK010000243.1:0-2484 GCA_046091245.1 Nevskiaceae bacterium
TACGCGACGTCGGGCCAACTGTCACCGCGCACCGTCGGCGCGCCGTCCGCATCGCGCTGCAGTACCACCTGCGCCTGCGGCCCGGTCTCTAGCCCATCGAGTTCACCTGAGAGCTGCGGTAGCGAACCGCGCAGCAGCCACCACACCACCACCAGCAGCACGGCCAATGCCACCACCACGGCACTGCCGAGCCACAGCAGTGCTTTCTTCATGCGAGGGCCCTATGCACCGTCAAGATCTGCAGCGAGTTGGTGCCGCCCTGCACGCCAGTGAGTTCGCCTTGAGTGAGAATGATCTGATCACCTTCATCGACAATCCGCAGACTGAGCAGCATGTCGAAGACACTCTGGAACAGGCTCTGGCGACTGTCGCGCGGTATGTCGAACGCCACGGGGTACACACCGCGATACAAGGTGACGCGACGGCGCGTGGACTCGTGTCGGGTGAACGCGTAGATCGGGATGTCCGAACGCAGGCCCGACATCCACTGCGTCGTAGCACCGCTTTCGGTGAGTGCGACGATCGCGCGCACGTTGAGATGATTCGCCGTGTACATCACGGCATTGGCGATCGCCTCTTCGGTTTGACTAAAGCGCACGTTCGAGCGCTCGCGCGGCCGATGCATCGACAAGTGATAGGTTTCGGCGCCCTCGATGACTTCGGGCATGGCCGCCACCGCTTTGACCGGATATTTGCCCGCCGCCGTTTCGGCGGAGAGCATCACGGCATCGGTCCCGTCCATCACCGCATTGGCGACGTCGCTGACCTCGGCGCGCGTCGGCGCCGGATTGCTGATCATCGACTCCATCATTTGCGTCGCGGTAATGACCACGCGATTGCGATGCCGCGTCTGGTGGATGATGGTTTTCTGCAGGCCGGTGAGGGCTGCGTGACCCATTTCCACGCCCAGATCACCGCGCGCCACCATCACGACATCGGTGGCGTCGATAATGCCCGCCAGTTGCGCCACAGCCTCGTGACGCTCGATCTTGGCAACGATACGTACGCCGGCACCGCCTGCCTCACGCAGCAGCTCGCGCGCGAGGTGGATGTCGTTGGCATCGCGAACGAACGACAGAGCGAGATAGTCGAGGCCCTGCGCAGCGGCAAATCGGATGTCTTCGCGATCTTTATCGGTGAGCGCCGGTGCGGAAATGCCACCGCCCTTGCGATTCACTCCCTTGCGATTCGACAGTTCGCCACCCGAGACGACGCGCGTGTGGATGCGCGTGCCTTCGACAGCCGTGACCTCGAGCACGATGAGCCCGTCGTTGTGCCGCAGCGTATCGCCGGCGCTGACATCCGCCGTCAACTCCTTGTACGCGACGCCAACGGCATCAACCGTGCCCGCACGTTTATCGAGTGCGGTGTCGAGCACGAACGGCCGACCGTCAACGAGTTGCACGGCACCGTCAACGAAGCTTTCGATGCGAATCTTTGGACCTGCGAGATCCCCGAGGATGGCGACGAAACGTCCGGCCCGTGAGGAGGCGCTGCGCAGCAACTCGATGCGCCGCAGGTGGTCATCCACCGTACCGTGGGAAAAGTTGACTCGCGCCACATCGAGACCCGCACGGCACATCTCGGTCAGCACTTCGAGATCGTCGGTGGCGGGCCCGAGGGTCGCCACAATTTTGGTTCTACGCAGCATGTTCAGTTCGCACGCGCTTCGAGCGCGGCGACCGCGGGCAAGGTCTTGCCCTCGACAAATTCGAGAAACGCACCGCCACCGGTCGAGATGTACGAAATACCCTGCTCGACGCCGTACTTCTCGATGGCCGCGAGCGTGTCGCCGCCGCCCGCGAGCGAGAACGCTGCGCTGCGCGCGATTGCCTCGGCCACGGTACGCGTACCGCCGCCGAACTGGTCGAACTCGAATACCCCAACCGGGCCGTTCCAAAGAATCGTCCCGGCCGACTGCAGCACGCCAGCGAAGGCGGAGGCGGTCGCGGGCCCGATGTCGAGGATCAGTTCATTGGCCCCCACGGCCGACACGGGTCGCACCGTCGCAGTGGCCGTCGGTGCGAACTCCGTCGCCACGACCACATCGGTCGGCAGCGGAATCTCCGCACCCCGCGCCTTCGCCTGCGCGAGCAACGCGCGCGCCGTATCGAGCATGTCGGGTTCGTGCAGCGACTTGCCGATCGCTACACCTGTAGCAGCGAGAAAGGTGTTGGCGATACCGCCACCCACGATCAGCTTGTCGACTTTGGCGAGCAGTGACTCGAGCACCGTGAGCTTGGTCGACACTTTCGAGCCCGCCACGATGGCCACGAGCGGCCGGGCCGGTCGCGCCAGAGCCCGCTCCAGCGCCTCGAGCTCGCCCACCAGCAAAGGCCCCGCACAGGCAATGGGCGCGAAGCGCGCCACCCCGTGGGTGCTCGCCTCGGCTCGGTGTGCGGTACCGAATGCGTCCATCACGAACACATCGCATAGGGCCGCCATGCGCCGCGAGAGCGCCTCGTCGTCTTTCTTTTCGCCTTT
>JBJTBK010000244.1:0-7416 GCA_046091245.1 Nevskiaceae bacterium
GCACGACCCCTGCCCCATCGCCTGGCTGCTCGCGCCGGAGCTGTTCACGTTCCGCGCTTGCCACATCGACGTCGAGGTCGACTCTGCCCTGACACTCGGCCACACGGCGGTGGAATTCCGCGCCGCGAGCGGCCGCGCACAAAACGTGCACTGGGCCGTCAAAGCCGACGCAGAGAGCGTGTTCGCATTGCTGGAGCGCTATCTCGCGGCGGGACGATCCGGCAGGGCGTAAGCCAAAATGTAATCGGCGATCGGCGTGCCCACCTGCGCATTGCCGCCCGCCGCGATCAACACATACTGCTTGCCGCCCGCTTGATAGGTCATGGGTACGGCCATGCCGGGTACCGGCAAATCCGCCGTCCATAATTCTTTGCCCGTCAGCGTATCGAGCGCCCGCAGATGCGCATCCATCGTTGCAGCGATGAACGTGACGCCACCTGCCGTGGTGATCGGGCCGCCAACATTCGGCGAGCCAAGCCCAGCGCGCTGCGGCAGCGTTACCCCTGCGCGACGACTCTGCCCGAGCGGAATCTGCCCGCGGACCTTTCCCGTACCAAGATCGAGCGCCGTCAAGGTGCCCCAGGGCGTCGGCGTGCAGGGGATGCCGAGCGGCGACTGGAACAACTCGCCCTCCATGCGATAGGGCGTACCAACGAGCGCGCGGGTCAAATAATCTTTGGGCGGCGTCTGGTCTTCACGAGCGTCCTTCTTCGCGACCACCTTGATGACCGTAGCGAGGTTCTCCGCCTTCACGAGCAGCAAGTTGCTCTCCGGATCGTACGCGGCACCACCCCAGTTACCGCCGCCTAGCGCAGACGGAAAAAGAATCGAGCCGCGGATGGAGGGTGGCGTGTACATCCCGTCGTAGCGCAGTTCGTCGAACTTTTTCTGACAGGCGTAACGATCAATGGGCGTCAAGCCGAACAGATCTTCGCGACGGAGCTCCTGACGCGCGAACGGCGCCATGTCTTCAGGAACAGGCTGAGTGGCAGCGGCGGTTTCACCGGGCACATCGCTCTTCGGAACGGGCCGCTCGACGATCGACCACAAGGGCTCACCGGTGCTGCGCTCGAAGCCGAACAGCCAGCCCATTTTGGTTTGCAACAGCGCCGCCGGAACGGTCTTGCCGCCACGCTTGATGTCGACCAATACCGGATGACCCACGAGGTCATAGTCGAACAAGTCGTGGCGCACGACCTGCTTCGACCAGACGACGCGCCCCGTCGCTCCATCGAGCGCGACGATGGCATTGGCGAGTGGAATATCGAACAGTCGACCACCGCCGTAGGAGTCGGTGGATGGACTCGTCGTCGGCAGGAAAACGAGATTACGCACCGAATCGACGCTGATCGTCGACCACACGTTGGCTGCGCCACTGCGATCGCGGTACTCGGGCGGAATCGGGTTGAACTCCCAGCGCAGTGCGCCGCTTCGCACATCAAACGCGCGCACGATGCCATCCTTGGCATTGGCGATACCGTCGTTGACCGACATCGCTGCAATGACAAGATCGCCGAGGACGACAGGCGGTGAGGTGGAGGAAGCCATCAGGCCTTCGCCATGGTTTTCATAATCGGCGTGCGACACCCAACCCGGGTGCCCGTTCGCCGCTCCAAAATCGGCGCAGAGCGCGCCGGTGTCGGCATCGAGCGCGTACACCCGTGACGACTCGCCGTTTTTGAAAATGCGCTTCAGGCAGGGCGCTTGACCGTCGCCGGTGCGCTCCTGCCAATACGCCACACCCCGACAGCGGCTCGCCATCACGAGCGGTGGCGAGAGCGCCGGGCGGCCGCTTTTGGCGTCCGGTCGGTGCGGATCGAACACCCAACGCTCCTTGCCATTGGTCGGGTCGAGGGCAAACACCCGATTGAGGGGCGTGCAGAAATACAGCGTGTCATTGGCGTGCAACGGCGTCACTTGCAGCAAGGACCCTTTGGGCGACGGCGCATCAATGAAATCACCCGAGCGGTGCTGCCACGCAAGCTTCAACTGCTTGACGTTACCTTTGTTGATTTGCGTGAGCGGCGAATGCTGACTGCCACCCGCATCGCCGCCGAAGGCGGGCCAATCCGCGCCGCTGCCTGCAGCCGAGGCAGTGACGGTCGCTGCGCAAAGCACGACGAGGAGCGCGTGCATGGCCCATGTGATTGGCAAAGCCTGTACACCCTTCGCGACAGGCATGAATGGGTTGCTCGGCCACCGCGTCGTCATAAACGGCTCCATCAGTCTTACGCTTCAGTTAGTTTCCACGCCACCAGAACCAGGCCGCGCCCACGATAGCGAGCAGCGAGGCGGCGAGCGCGACCCACCACCAGATCGGTCCAGAGACCGGCTCGCCTGACACTTCCGAGGCCGCCTTGCGCACGAGCGCCGGCCCGATGACGTGTCGATCACCGGCAAAAGCACCGAGCATCACCCGATCGGCGATGACATTGATCAGCCGCGGAAATCCACCACTCTGCCGGTGCAGTTCACGCAAGGCCGCGGGGGTAAAGACCTCACGCGTCGCGCCAGCCACCCGCAAACGGTGCCGCACGTACGCGCTCGTTTCGGCAGCCGACAAAGGCGCCAGATGATGCCGCCCAGTAATACGCTGGGCGACCTGCCGCAGATCCTCGCGGGCGAGCAAACCGCGCAGTTCAGGCTGGCCGATCAAAATGATCTGCAGCAACTTGCGCGTCGCGGTTTCGAGGTTGGTGAGCAACCGCACTTGTTCGAGCACATCGCGCTCGAGCAGATGTGCTTCGTCGAGGAGCACGGCCACACGCCGTCCGGCGGCGTGCGCCTCGAGCAGTCGCGCACCAATCTTATCCATCAGCGTCTTGATGCTATTGCGCTCGTTTTCGGCGAGCGGAATCGACAGTTCCTCGCAAAGCGTGACCAGAAACTCCGCTACCGTGACCCGCGGATTGAGCACGAGTGCAATGTCGACATCCGCAGGCTCACGCGCCAGCAGCGAGCGAACGATGGTGGTCTTGCCCGTCCCGACTTCGCCCGTCAGCTGAATGAACCCACCCGCCTCGCTGACGCCGTAAAACAGATGCGCCAGCGCCTCCGAGTGACGAGCGCTCAAAAAAAGATAGCGCGGGTCAGGCGTGATGGAGAACGGCAGCTCGGCAAGACCGAAGAAGGCTTGGTACATGGCCCCGCGCTCAGCGATCCGGTAGCACGTAGACGCAGGCTTGGCGGTCCGCGCTCAGCGCCGCACAGATCTCACGCGCCCGAGCCTCGCTCGCCACACCCGCCTGCAGACGGAACACCCGCGTGGTTGGCGAGTTGACGGTCGCTGGCACCTCGACCACCTGCGCGACGAGTCCCTGCAGCTGTTCGTGCTGCTCGCGCGCGGCACGCCAGGCCTCAAGCGCCAGTTCGCGACTCGAGACCGCCCCGAGCTGGATGCGATGCGTGACGGGCGGTGGCAGCGCAGCCGCCGTCGATGAGTCGCCCGGAGGCAGCAACGGCTCCTCTGGTGGCGCAGGCGGCAGCATCGCCGGCGGCGGCGGCGCCTCGAGCGGCTCCACGGCGGCAGGGCCGATGACACCCGGTGTAGCCAAAAAAGTCTGCAGGCGAACTTTGGCCTCATTGGCCCAACGCCCGCGCGGGTAGGCATTGATGAAACTGCGGTACGACTCGGCGCTATCGCGCTCGTTGGCGATCCGCCAGTCACGATCTTCGGTCAGCTCGAGGATGCGGCGCTCGGCGACCGTGACGTACTGGCTTTCGGGATGGGTGTCGACGAATAACTGGTAGGCCTCCAGCGTGTCGGCATTCTGGGTGCTGCGCCAATCCTGCAAGTCGCTACAACCTGCCAGCAGGCAGAGCACCAGGAGCGAAACGACACGAGGACCCATGCACCCGATTCTAGGGGATGCACCGCTCTGGGTCATGCTCGGCGCAGCCGTTCCCGGCTACGGCTGGTTGAGGATCGCCGACTCGAACTCGCGCAGGATGAACCGGTCCGCCCAACTTGGGCCGGCCAACGAATCGAAAAATCCGCAATGCCCCCCGTGCGGCGTCGTCTGGATACGCAGGGCTTGCGGTCGAGCGAGGCGTTCAAGATCTGCCGCGGGAATAATGGGATCGTCGAGCGCGGTCAAGATCACCGAGGGCACCTCAAGGCCAGCGAGGCGCTCGCCCGTCAACGCATAGCCTTGGAAATAATCGCGCATCTCGGCGTAGCCGGAATGCTGCAGCACCAGTTCGTCGGTCATCTGCCGCAGGTCGCCAGAGGCCAACAATCGCTCGAAGTCGAACTCCCCCGGCCAATGCGCCTGCTTGCGCCGCAGCGAACGCGACCACTTGAGCACGAAGTAGCGCCGATACAGTGCCCAACCCGTCTCGAGGGCATCGAGCGTTCGCGCTGGGTCGAGCACAGGCGACACGCCAATGGCGCGGTGCAATTGCAGTCCCATCGAAGGCGCTGCCGCAGCGACGCGCAACATGAAATTACCGCCGAGCGAGAACCCCGCCAGCAGCATCGGCTTACCGGGAAACAGCCACTGCAGCCGACGCACCGCACCGACCACTTCGCCAAGACGACAGGAATGAAACAAATCACGATTGAGGTGATGGGTGTCGCCGTGATCGCGCAGATTGAGACGCACCACATCGAACCCGCGCTCGAACAGGGTCTGCGCGAGCGACAGCACGTATAACGACTGCGCGCTGCCCTCCCAGCCGTGCAACAGTACGGCGACGCTGCGCGGCTCACGCGGCTCACGCGGAGCGGCATGAAAGGCCTGCAGACGCACACCCTCGCCACAATCGAGCAGGATCTCGCGACTCACCTCGAGCATGGGGCGCGCTCGGCGCTCCACGAGCGGCCGGCGACCCGGCAGGCTCGGCAGCACCGATTGCAGATGCCCGCCGCGCAGCCAAGGGTGCGGACGATAGTCGAGCTCGGTGTCGAACATGAGGCGAGCGGGCGGACGCGGTCAGTCGCGCAAGCCAGTGCCGCGCCGCATCAACGTCAGCGCAACGCCGAACAAAATCACTGCGGCGCCGAGCATGATGGCGAAGGCCAGCACGACGTCGACGTCCGATCGGCCCAAAAAGCCGTAACGGAAAGCGTTGACCATGTGCAGCACGGGGTTGGCGTGCGACAGCGACTGTGCCCAAGGCGGCAGCAGGTTGATCGAGTAAAACACCCCACCGAAGTAAGTCAGCGGCGTGAGGATGAACGTCGGGATCCAGTTGACCTGATCAAAGTTTTTGGCGAACACGCCGTTGATGAACCCCGCGAGGGAAAACACGACAGCGGTAAGCAACACAGCCGCGAAAATCACCAAAACGTGATGCACTGGCAGATGCGTGAACACCAGCGAGATGATCGTTACCGCCAGCCCCACCAATAATCCGCGCAGCACGCCGCCCGAGACGTAACCGAGCACGACCACCCAGTCCGGCATCGGCGAGACTGAGATCTCTTCGAGAAATCGCTGGAACTTGGCGCCGAAGAACGACGAGGAGACGTTGGCGTAGGCGTTGGTGATCACCGCCATCATGATCAGACCGGGGGCGATGTACTGCATGTAATCGACGCCGTCCATCTGCCCGATGCGTCGCCCAATCAAGGTGCCGAAGATCACGAAATACAGTGCCGCCGTGACCGCCGACGGTACGATGGTCTGACCCCAGATGCGCAGAATGCGACCGAACTCGCGCAGGATGATGGTCTGAAAGCCAATCCAGCGGGCGCGTGCGACGCTCGTGCTCATGCGGGGCTCCCGGATTTGTCGACCAGCCGCATGAAGATTTCTTCGAGGCGATTCACCTTGTTGCGCATGGAAACCACTTCGATGCCGCTCGCTGTGAGTTGCGAGAACACCTCGTTCAGTGTTTGCGTTTTGCTGATCTCCACCTCGAGCGTATGCGGATCGAGCCAGCGCACCTCGTAGCCGGCCACGGTCGGTGCCGCAGCGAGCGGTGCACGCACGCTGAGCACGAACGACTCGGTGTGGAGCTTCAGCAACAGCCGGTCCATGCGATCGGCCTCGGCGATACGGCCGCGATCAATGATGGCAATGTTGCGGCAGAGCGTCTCGGCCTCCTCGAGATAATGCGTGGTGAGGATGATGGTGGTGCCGCCCTCGTTGAGTTCACGCAGGAAGTCCCACATCGAGCGACGAATCTCGATATCCACACCGGCGGTCGGTTCGTCGAGGATCAGCAGGCGCGGCTCGTGCATCAGCGCTCGGGCGATCATCAACCTGCGCTTCATGCCACCCGACAGCGTGCGCGCCATCTTGTGCCGCTTATCCCACAGCGAGAGTTGGTTGAGATACTTCTCCGCGCGCTCGTGGGCGAGCCGACGCGAAATGCCATAGAACCCGGCTTGGTTGACTACGATGGTCTCGCAAGTCTCGAACTGGTTGAGGTTCAGTTCCTGCGGCACGACACCGATGCAGGCCTTGGCGGCCTCGAGCTCGGTGTCGAGATCGTGGCCAAAGACCTTGAGACTGCCGGAGGTCTTGTTGACGAGCGACGTGCAGATGCCGATCAGAGTGCTCTTGCCCGCACCGTTCGGCCCTAACAGGGCGAAGAAATCGCCCTGTGCCACATTCAGATCGATGCCCTTGAGGGCCTGCACACCGTTACGGTATTGCTTGACGAGGTTGCGAACTTCGAGCGCCTGCATGGGCGGGGGAAGATAGCACGGGCGCGCCCGACCCGGGTGCAGCCGGGTCATGACGGGCCACGCAGCGAGCGCTAGGTCACGCCTCAGGTTCGCGCAAGCGACGCCAGCCGCTGCACCCCCGAAAGAGTGCTCTCCCACTGCGCGGCACGATCGGCGGTGCGAGCCGCATCAAGGCGGCGCGACCAGAAGCGCAGATCGTTGCCCCAGCGCAGAGTGACGCACTCACCGGCCGTTTCGGCGATGCCATCGAGCTCGAGCAGATCGAGCGCCCGCAGCGTGTTGCAGGTGCTGGCGTTCACCCCCAGCAATAAAGCGGCTGCGGCGGGGCGGGCCTTGCTGGTCTGCCAGGCGAAGTGACACATGAGCCGAGCAAAGCTGCGGCCGGTGGCGGTGCCGCACAAGCCGGTTTCAGCCCGCGGCGGCGGGGCCTCCTCGGGTAAGCGGCGCTGCCGCTCCTGGAAGGCGGGCTCCAGGGATAGATCGAACAGCAGATACGGCGCATCGGCCACGGCCGCGACGGCGCCTTCATCGAGTGCCAACCACGGCTCGCGCAAGGCCTCGGCTGCGGCGGGCAGACCGGGACGCGACGTGGACAAGGCCTCGCGCAGCGTGCGCAGGCCGCGCAGGTTCATGCCGCCAACCTGGCGGATGATCTCGCGATCGACGCTGCGCGCGAAGTCGGTTTCCGTGGTGGCAAGGGCGACGGTGTCGGCAGAAGAGGGCTTTTTTTCGCTGGCCATGCATTCCTCCGGTTTTTCGCCGGAAATAGTCGCGCAAAT
>JBJTBK010000245.1:0-2404 GCA_046091245.1 Nevskiaceae bacterium
GATGAGAATCCGGCCGGTCACGCGCACGCCGATCGAAGTGAAGGTGCGTTCGCAGGATGGCAAGGAGGTCGTGCCCGACGCCGAGGTGCTCGCGAGCACCTTCCTCTTCCTTCCTGCTCCCGGGCTCGAGGACGGATGGGGCTTCCCGGATCTGCAGCGATTGCCCGCGAACAACGGTGCTGGTACCCGGGTGGATCTGGTGTCCGGTTTCCGCAACCGGATCACGGCCCGGGCGCCCGGATGGACCGAGTCCCACACGGATCTGCGCGAGCCCCCGTCCGGGCCTGTCACGCTGAAGCTTCGACCCTTGAACTGGAAGCCGATGCGCTTCGAGGTGCTGGACGAGAAGCGGGGCACCCCGGTCGAGGGTGCGTGGATCACCCTCGAGGAACCCCGCCGAGGCCTGCCGCCCGCCCCCAACGGCTTCGCGGGCGTGACCGGAGCCGACGGACTGACCCCGCCGATGTCGATTCCGGATCTGGTTCCGCTGGTGATCCAGATCCGTGCCCCCGGACATCGCGACCGGCGCGAGGCCCTGAACTGGTCCTCGATCGGCGAGGGAGATATCCGGACCGTCTGGATCCGTCGCAAGGGCTGGTTCGAGTAGGCCCGGGCGCGCCCTTGGAACGGTCGGAATGACGGCTTTCGTTGGCACGCCCGGGTTGACGGAGTATGTTGGCGGGCATGACGCAGACGGCCCATGGCTGCAAGGGAAGCGAGTGCGAGACGCACGGCATCCGCGTGATGGTCGAGCCGCGCTACCTTCCCTCGCACAGCGATCCGGCGACCGGCCGCTACCTCTTCAACTACCGCATCGAGATCGTGAACAACGGAACCGATCGCGTGCGGCTTCGCAGCCGACGTTGGGTGATCGTGGACGCCGACGGTGAGCGTCACGAGGTGCAGGGCATGGGCGTGGTGGGGCACAACCCCGTCATCGGCGCCGGCGAGAAGTTCGAGTACAGCAGCTTCGCGCCGCTGCAGACGCAGTGGGGCACCATGGAAGGCGCCTACGTGATGCAGCGCGACGACGGCAGCACCTTCGAGGTGGCGATCAGCCGCTTCTATCTGGTCGGGCCGCACCAGTGAGCCACGCTTCGGCGGGTCGGCCGCGCACCGTGGCCGTGATCGGCGCCACCGGCGCCGTGGGTCGCGAGGCGCTCGAGCGACTGCACAGCCGGAAGTTCCCCGTGGGCGAGCTGCGAGCCATCGCAAGCCAGCGCAGCGCCGGCGGAACGCTTCCATTCGCCGGCGGACAGGTGACGGTGCAGGCGCTCGAGGATCGGGCCATCGACGGCGTGCAGGTGGCCATCCTTGCCGCCGACGCCGCGACCAGCCGCGCGTGGGCGCCCAAGCTGGTCGCCGCCGGAGCCGTCGTGGTGGACAACAGCAGCGCCTTCCGCATGGATCCGAAGGTGCCGCTGGTGGTGCCCGAGATCAACGGCGAAGCCCTTCGATCTCGGCCTTCGCTGGTCGCGAACCCCAACTGCACCACGATCATCTCGCTCATGGCGGCGACGCCGCTGCATCGCGCATTCGGTCTGCGTCGCATCACTGCATGCAGCTACCAGGCCGTGAGCGGTGCCGGCTTGCCCGCCATACAGGAACTGGAGGGACAGGCGCGTCAGTGGGCAGCGGGGCAGCCGCCCGAGGCGAAGGTGTTCCGACGGCCCACGCTCTTCAACGTGTTTCCCCATGACAGCCCTCTGCTGCCCGACGGCAGCAACGAGGAGGAGACCAAGCTGGTGAACGAGAGCCGGCGCATCCTTGGGCTGCCGGAGCTTCGCGTGAGCGTGAGTTGCGTGCGCGTGCCGGTGCGAAGAGCGCATGCCGTGGCCCTGCATCTGGAGTTCGAGAAACCGGTCGAGCCGGACGCCGCTCGCGAGGTGCTGGCCAGGGCGGAGGGTGTGCGGCTGGTGGACGAACGCGCGGGGTCACCGGCGGATCCGCTGATGGCGGCCGAGGGTGATGAGGTGCTGGTGTCGCGGGTGCGGCGCGATCACGGTGCGGTGGATGGGCACGGACTGGCGCTGTGGACGGTGGGGGACCAGTTGCTCAAGGGTGCGGCGCTGAACGCGATCCAGATTGCGGAGCGACTGATCGCGGCGGGGTGAGGGCGGTGCGGCTGGGCGCGGTCCGCGGATGCCTGGGAAGTGAACTTGGATTCGACCGCTCCGCCCCCGGCATGACCCGTACGCGGACGCCTCGGCTCCACTTCGCATGCGTCTCGGCTTGGCGCTCGTCGCTACCGCTCGGTGACCCAATCCTGTGGAATGCGTTGGGTGCTCGCTTCGCTCCTCACGACACCGCTTTGCGGGTCATGCCGGAGGCGGCACTTGGGCTCGCCAAGATCGAGCGAGGGATCCGGGTGGTGTCCTGCAGCGAGCACGACAGGGCGCAGCCA
>JBJTBK010000246.1:0-6447 GCA_046091245.1 Nevskiaceae bacterium
GATTCGCGGCTCACCAACTCCGAAGGCGCGAGCGTCGGCACTCAACGCGGCGTGCGTGTCTATGGCAACTCGCACGGATTCCTCGCAGGCGATGTCGCCTCGAGCCATTCGGTCAGTTGCGTCCTGCTTGCGCAGGCGGGCGATGACATGCAGCGCGACTACTGGTACACGAGCGCGCGAGATCCAGAGGATCTGCTCGATGTCGCGACCGTCGGGCGAATTGCCGGTGAGCGTGCCGTGGCTCGGCTCGGGGCGCGTCGGCCCGCAACCGGCAAGGCACGCGTGCTGTTCGCGCCGGAGGTGGCCCGAGGGTTTGTCGGTCATTTCATTGGTGCGATCCGTGGCGGCAGCCAGTATCGCAAGGCGAGCTTCCTGCTCGGCGCCGCCGGTCAGTCCGTGTTCCCGAACTGGGTGCAGATGCATGAGCGGCCGCACCTGCAGAAGGGCTTGGCAAGCACCAACTGGGACGGCGAGGGTGTCCGCACGCGCAATCGGCAGCTCGTGCGCGATGGCGTGCTCGAGGGTTATCTGCTCGGCAGTTACAGCGCGCGCAAACTCGGCCTCGCCAGCACCGGCAACGCCGGCGGGGTGCACAACCTGCTGGTCGACGCCAGCCCGGGCGCCGGCGATGCCCGCGCGATGCTGCGCCAGATGCAGCGCGGCCTGTGGGTCACGGAGCTCATGGGCCAGGGGGTCAACGGTGTGACGGGCGACTACTCGCGTGGTGCGACCGGCTTCTGGATCGAGAACGGCGAGGTGGCCTATCCGGTGCACGAACTGACGATCGCCGGCAACCTGCGTGACATGTACCGCAATCTGCTCGCCATCGGCACCGACGTTGATCTGCGCGGCGGCATCCGCGTGGGATCCATCTTGCTTGATGAGCTGACGATCGCCGGCGAGTAAGGCGCAGCGGCGGTTAACGCGTTGCGGGTCCGGTCAGACGAGCCAGCGCCTCACGATACTTCTCGCTGGTCTTGCGGAGGATGTCTTCGGGTAGACGCGGCGCAGGCGCTTGCTTGTTCCAGTCCAGCGTCTCGAGGTAGTCGCGCACGAACTGCTTGTCGAACGAGGGTGGGCTGATGCCGACGCGGTAGGTGTCGGCAGGCCAGAAGCGCGAGGAGTCGGGCGTCAGCACCTCGTCGATCAGCGTCAGTTGGCCTTGCTCATCCAGGCCGAACTCGAATTTGGTGTCGGCGATGATGATGCCGCGCTCGCGGGCGTGAGCTGCCGCGAAAGCGGAGAGCGCGAGCGAGGTGTCGCGGATGCGCGCGGCGGTCACCGCGCCGACCGTGGCCTCGCCCTCGGCGTAGGCGATGTTCTCATCGTGCTGGCCTGCGGGCGCTTTGCTCGCCGGCGTAAAACGCGGCTGCGGCAAACGACGGGCAAGCTCAAGCCCCGCAGGCAGAGCGATGCCGCAGACGCTGCCGGTGCGTTGGTAGTCCTTCCAGCCTGAGCCGATCAAGTACCCGCGCACCACCGCCTCGATCGGCAATGCTTTGAGACGGCGCACGATCACTGCACGACCCGCGAGCAGGCTGCGCTCGTCCGCATCGAGTGGCAGGGTATCGAGACTGCGCCCGGAGAGTTGGTTCGGCACTATGGCGCGGGTGCGCTCAAACCAGAACTCGGAGATCTCGGTCAGCACCCGGCCCTTGTGCGGGATTGGGTCCGGTAGCACCACATCGAAGGCCGACAGGCGGTCCGTGGTGACGATCAACATGTGGCTCGCGTCGATCTCGTAGATGTCGCGCACCTTGCCGCGATGCAGCAGCTTCAGGTGGCGCAGGGCAGTCGTATGTACGGTCGGAATCGGGTCCACGGCGGTCTCGCGGTTTCCGGCTGAGTGCCGGGCGTTGGTAGTATTACAGGATGAACTGGCTCGGGAAACTCGTCGGGGGCGCAGCTGGGCTCGTGCTGGGCGGTCCCGTGGGCGCTGCGCTCGGCGTGCTCGCCGGTCATCTGCTCGACGATAAGCAGACGCGCGACGCGGAGAATTCCAAGCCGCGCCCACCGCAACGCCGCAGCGCCGTTGGCACCGAGGCCTATGCACGCAACGCCCGCGAGGCCGCGCCGCAGCGTCGTGTACACCATGTTGAGGATGCGACCATCGAGGTCGAGCCGGTCGAGTTCAACGAGAGCGGCGGAGAGGGGCCGCAGGTGTCCGACCCCGGCGCGGTGGCCGATCGGTTCTTTCAGACGACCTTCGAAGTCATGGGCTGCATCGCCAAAAGCGATGGGCGAGTTTCAGAGCAGGACATCCGCGCGGCGCGCGCGGTGATGGATGAGTTCAAGCTCGAGCCTGCGCAGCTCGAGCGGGCGATCAACGCCTTCAACCTGGTCAAGCAGCCGGAGTACTACTGGTCGCGCGCCATCATGTCGCTACGCCGCGCGTGTGCGGGTCGACCCGACATGCTGCACAACTTCCTCGAGATCCAGATCCGCACGGCGATCGGCGGCTCCGATCTGCAGGGGGCCGCGCGCCCGCTACTGAATCGCATCGCCGCCATGCTCGGCGTCGGTGGGCTCGAGTTCGCGCGGCTCGAGACTGTGCTCCGCATCCGTTACAAAGCGCGCGGCAATCGCGGTGCTGCGGCCGACTGGAACCGCCCGGGCACAGGCGAGTACGCACGGCGCGCCGAGGAGAAGCGCGAGCAGGCCCGCGCCGGCGCCCGCGAGAAACAGCAGGAGCGTCCGCGGGCAGCCCCAACGGGTGGTGGGCTTAGCGTCACTGAGGCGTACGAAGTGCTCGGTGTGGCGGCCTCTGCGAAGGATGGCGAGGTGACCAAGGCCTACCGCCGGCAGCTGTCGCGGCATCATCCCGACAAGCTCAAATCCAATGGGCTTCCCGAATCGATGCTGGAGCACGCCCAGCAACGCACGCAGCAGATCATCGAAGCGTGGAACGTCATCCGCGAAGCGCGAGGAATCAAGTCATGAGCACGTCAGACCACAAGCACTGGATCGCCCCTTCGATCCTCTCCGCCGAGTTCGCGCGGCTCGGGGCGGAGGTCGAGGCGGTACTGGCGGCGGGCGCGGATCTCATCCACTTCGACGTCATGGATAACCACTACGTCCCGAACCTGACGATCGGTCCGCTGGTGTGCGAGGCCCTGCGTCGGCATGGCATCACGGCGCCGATCGATGTGCACTTGATGGTCAGCCCCGTCGATCGACTGGTGACGGACTTTGCGCGTGCGGGGGCGAGCTGGATCAGTTTCCATCCTGAGGCGAGCGAGCACGTCGATCGGACCATCGGGCTCATTCGCGAACTCGGTTGTCGGCCGGGGCTCGTGCTCAATCCGGCCACACCGCTGCACTGGCTCGATCACACCCTCGAGCAGCTCGATCTGGTTTTATTGATGTCGGTGAATCCGGGCTTCGGTGGCCAGGCGTTCATTCCGTCGACCCTCGCCAAGATCCGCGCCGTACGTGAACGTATCGACGCTAGCGGCCGCGCGGGGCGGCTCGAGGTCGATGGCGGCATCAAGACAACGAACATCGGCGCCATCGCTGATGCGGGCTCCGATACGTTCGTGGCAGGTTCTGCGATCTTCGGTGCGACCGATTACGCCGCCGTGTTGCGCAGCATGCGAGTTGCCATCGCAGAAGGGGCCGTCTGACGGGGTCGAAGACCCAGCATCACCACCGTCTTGCCGGTGGCGCGCAGCACGCCCTCGTCCTCGAGGTTCTTCAGTACACGACCTGCCATCTCGCGTGAGCAACCGACGAGTCGCGCCAGATCTTGTCGCGAGACACGGATCTGCATGCCCTCGGGATGTGTCATGGCATCGTCGGCTTCGCACAATTCGCGCAGGGTCTGCTCGATGCGTCCGCTGACGTCGACGAAGGCGAGATCACGGAGCTTGCGCGTGGCCTGCTCGAGACGACCGGCCAGCTGCGCGGCGAGTTCGAGGGCGAGCAGCGGGTTTTCGGAGGCGAGCTGCTTGAAGCGGGCATAGTGCATCTCGGCGATTTCGCTACGACCGCGGCTGCGCACCAACATGCTGCGACCGGAGTCGGTACCGAGCGTCACCATCGTGCCGAAGAATTCACCCTTGGTGAGGTACACGAGCACCATCTGCTTGCCCTGATCGTCCTCGACCACGACCTCGACCGAGCCCGTGATGATGTAAAACAGCGAATCGGGTGGCTCGCCGCCGCGCACGAGCACGGTGCGGTTCGGTACCGTGCGGCGCACCGCCATATCATGAGGCGCTGGATCGGCGTGATGGCAGGTCGTGAACCGGGTGCTGCGGTCGCGCCGCTCGTCACCGCCACGCCCGGTCGCTGCACCGGATAGCCCGGACGCACCGGGTTGCTCGCGGTGTTGGCTGACGGGGGCTTGGACGGATTGTTGAATGGGGGCATAGCACCGATCTCCGTGAAGTCAGATCCAATAACTCGTCGTGGTCATTACTTTGGCCGTGGCGCGCATCGCGTCCTGCACCGGTGGGGGCAGTTCCACGCCGCCCGCGGCTCTCGCCGTGGCGCCGTGTTCAATTTCGTCGGCCCGCATGGCCTCGAGGACCGCGCGACTGCGCTGATCCTGCTCTGGCAGTTTCTGCAGATGCGAGTCGATGTGGCCTTCCACCTGTCGCTCGGTTTCACTGACGAAGCCCAAGCTAACGCCATCACCGATGGCTGCTGCGGCGGCACCGATGGCGAACGAGCCGGCGTACCAGAGTGGGCTCAGCACACTCGGCCTCGAGCCCAGCTCGCGCAAACGCTGGTCGCTCCAGGCGAGGTGGTCCGCCTCCTCGCGTGCTGCCTGCAGCAGCAATGTGCGAACCTCTGGACGCCGTGCGAAGGCCGCCTGCCCGTGATACAGGGCCTGGGCGGCGACTTCGCCGGCGTGGTTCACACGCATGAGCGCCGCGGCCGCCCGCTGCTCGGCGTCGCTCAGTACCATGTTGGGGTCATGGTGCGGTCCGGGCTGCGGCATTGGCCGCGCTGCCGTGGGCGTCACGAAGACGGCCTTGAGGGCGCGATCGACGTGAGTCAGCAGGTCGTCCAATGGGGTGAGAGTGCTCATGTCAGTCCTTGTTTCGGCCGCCGGGGGCGGACCTTTAGGGTGGGATGCTGAGATATTGACATAAACATGGGACTTGGCCCCCGAGGCTGCCTTGCCCCCGTGGTCTTCCTATCGGTCCGAGCGGCCGGAGGATGAGGGGGGTTTTGCAAACCGGGGTGGGCTTGAGTACACTTCCGCCCCTTTTTCGGGACTCGCGGCATCCCCCGCGGAGACATTAGATATGACCACGGTATTTGCAAAGCCCGCCACGGTGCGCGGGGACTGGTTTGTCGTCGATGCCAAGGGCAAGACCCTCGGTCGATTGGCGTCACAGATTGCGCTGCGCCTGAAGGGCAAGCACAAGGCGGACTACAGCCCGCACGTTGACATGGGCGATCACCTCGTCGTCCTCAACGCGGAGCAGGTTCGGGTCACGGGAGCCAAGCTCACCGACAAGATCTACTACCACCACACCGGCGCGATCGGCGGCATCAAGTCGATTGCCCTCGAGAAGCTCCTTAAGGAGCATCCGGAGCGGGTGATCCAGTTTGCGGTCAAGGGCATGCTACCGAAGACCATTCTCGGCCGCCGCATGTATCGCAAGTTGCATGTGTTTGCCGGTGATAAGCATCCGCACTCGGCCCAGCAGCCGAAGCCCCTGAACGTCTGACAGGAATATCCAGAATGTCTGCTACGAATTACGGTACCGGTCGTCGCAAGACTTCCACCGCTCGCGTTTTCCTCAAGCCCGGCTCGGGCAAGATCACTATTAACGATCGCACGATCGAGAACTTCTTCGGCCGTGAGACCGGCCGCATGATCGTGCGGCAGCCGCTCGAGCTGACCGAGACCACCGGTCGCTTCGATGTCAGCGTTACGGTCGCGGGCGGTGGTATCACCGGTCAGGCGGGCGCCATCCGTCAGGGCATCACCCGCGCACTCATCGAATACGATGAGACGCTGCGTCGTCCCTTGCGCGTGGCCGGGTTCGTGACCCGCGACGCCCGTGAGGTCGAGCGTAAGAAGGTCGGCCGGCGCAAGGCGCGTCGCGGTCCGCAGTACTCCAAGCGCTGATATAGTCGCGAGGTATTGCCGCCGTCCAGGCTGCCGCTTTTTGGGGGATCGTCTAGCGGTAGGACAACGGACTCTGACTCCGTTTACCTAGGTTCGAATCCTAGTCCCCCAGCCAGAACGAAGGCCCGCATCGTGCGAACGATGCGGGCCTTTTGGTTTGAGCGCGGTTTGGTGTTATTACAGGCGACGAATGCCGCTCGGCCCGCCGATGATCACGACATCGGCGCGTCGATGGGCGAACAGCCCCACGGTGACGACGCCCGCGAGGCCATTGATCGCGGTCTCGAGTGCGGGTGGATCGAGGATGCGCAGCCCGTGCACATCGAGGATCTGATTACCGTTGTCGGTGGTCACGTTCT
>JBJTBK010000247.1:0-2127 GCA_046091245.1 Nevskiaceae bacterium
CGTCAGCACGACAAACCCATCGTGGCGCTGAAGACCGGTCGCTCGCCACAAGGTGCACGAATCACCTTCAGTCATACCGCCTCCCTCGCCGGGGCCGATCGACTCTGTGACGCGCTGCTCGAGCGCTGCGGCGTCGCGCGAGTCTCGACGCTCTCGAGCCTCGTCGAAACCTTGAAACTGCTGCATTGCGGCGGGCCGCTGGCGGGCAACCGTTTGCTCTCGCTCAGTTGTTCGGGCGGTGAGGCGGCGCTCGTTGCTGACCTTGCGGTTGAGCACGAGTTGCTGTTTCCGCCGTTTTCGAGCGATGGCGCCTCGCGCGTCGCCGCCACATTGAATGAACTCGTCACCATCGACAATCCGCTCGACTACCACACGTTCATCTGGGGGCAACGCGACAAACTCGACGCCACCTTCACGGCAGCCTTGTCCGACGGCTTTGATGCTGGGTTGCTGATTCTCGACACACCGACCCATCCGTCAATGAAAGCCGATTCGTGGCTGATCACCGCGCGCGCCTTCATGAGCGCGCACGAGCGTACGGGCGCGCGCGCCGCAGTGGTGGCAAGCCTGCCTGAAGGTATGCCGGCCGCCCTGGCTGCGGAGTTGGCCGCTGCGGGCGTCGCGCCCCTGATCGGCATCGATGATGCGTTGCAGGCACTGCGAGCTGCCGCGGCCATCGGCGAACATCAACGGCTTCTGGCGCCACCGGCGCCTTGGCCTGCGCGAACAACAAGCCGCGAGGCTGGCACCGTGGTGGCGACCCTGCGAGAAGTCGCGGCGAAGCAATTGCTCGGCGCCGAGGGTATCGACGTTCCGCGCTCGATCGAGTGCACCCTCGACGAGGCACCCGCCGCCGCACAACGCATCGGCTTTCCAGTGGCCGTGAAAATTTCCAACGCTGCGAGAGCGCATAAACGCGATGTCGGCGGAGTCGCGCTGTCGCTGAACTGTTCCGACGTTGTGGCAGCAGCGGTGGCAACGATGCGTCATCTGGGTGATCGCGTGCTCGTTGAGCAGATGGTGACGGGTGACGTTGCCGAGCTTATCGTCGGTGTCGTCCGGGATCCGCAATACGGGCTCGCCTTGTTGCTGGGCGCGGGCGGAGTGCTCGCCGAAGTGTGGGCCGACAACGTCACGTTGCTGCTGCCTGCCAGACGCGCCGACATCGAAGCTGCACTCGCCCGGCTTCGCATTTGGCGACTGATGGTCGGCTACCGTGGGCGTCAGGCGGATACCACGGCCGTCGTGCACACGATCGAGCACATCGCAGCCTTTGCCGACAAGTACCGCGACGAGCTCGAGGAACTCGACATCAACCCACTGCTCGCCCTGCCCGATCGAGCCATCGCTGTCGATGCACTCATCAGGTTTCGCGCAACCAATGAATTTCTTGCGTCAGTTACCCCGAGGTCACCATGAGCGGACCGATACGCTGCGAACGTCGCAGCACCGTACTCGAAGTCACCATCGATCGACCCAAGGCGAATGCCATCGATGCCGCAACCAGTCGCCTCATGGGCGATGTCTTCGCACGTTTCCGCGACGATGACTCGCTGCGCGTCGCCATCCTCACGGCCGCGGGCGATCGTTTTTTTTGCCCGGGCTGGGATCTGAAGGCCGCCGCCGCGGGTGAACCGCCAGATGCCGACTACGGCGTGGGTGGTTTTGGCGGACTACAGCAATTACCCGGACTGAATAAACCCGTCATCGGGGCCATCAATGGTCTCGCTTTTGGTGGAGGTTTCGAAATCGCCTTGTCCTGCGACCTTCTGATCGTCGCCGAACACGCCACCTTCGCACTGCCCGAGATCAACTCGGGCACCGTTGCCGATGCCGCCTCGATCAAATTGCCGCGGCGCATCCCGTTCCACGTGGCGATGGACCTGCTACTCACGGGTCGACGCATCGACGCCCAGGAGGCCAAGCGCTGGGGCCTGATCAATGAGGTTGTGACCGCAGAGCAACTCATGCCACGCGCACGCGAACTCGCGCAGCAGTTGGCCGATGGGCCACCACTGGTATTTGCAGCAATCAAGGAAATCATCCGCGACACGGCCCACTTGTCGATCGAAGAGGCCTTCGAGAAAGTCACGCGCCGTCGCTTGCCGACCGTGGATCGACTGTACT
>JBJTBK010000248.1:0-3134 GCA_046091245.1 Nevskiaceae bacterium
CCGCACACCCGGAGATCAGCGGCGCGTGGGCGTCGTTCTCCGCCTCGGGAGATGTCACTGCGCCGGTGGTGTACGCGAATAGCGGCAACCCGGCGGACTACGCCGTACTTCGCGCGAACGGTATCGACCCGCGTGGGAAGATCGTGGTGGTCCGCTACTCCAATCCCTACAGCTATCGCGGTTTCAAGGCGCTCACGGCAGAGCGTGAGGGCGCGGCTGCGATCATCATCTACTCGGATCCACAGGAAGACGGTTTCGCCAAGGGAACAGTCTACCCCGAGGGACCGTGGGGGCCCGCAAGCCACCTGCAGCGCGGTGGCGTGGCCTATGACTACATCGTCCCGGGTGATCCGCTCACGCCGGGCTGGGCCTCCGTGGAGGGCGCCAGGCGCATCGACGTGGCCGACGCGGTGTCCGTGCCGAGGATCATGGCTGTGCCCATGTCGCACCGCGACATCCCGCCGATCCTCGAGGCCCTTGGCGGACCGGAAGCGCCGCTCGCCTGGCGCGGGCGGCTCCCGATCGCCTACCGGCTGGGCGGGGCCGATGCGCGCTTGCGCGTGCGCATCGACATGCAGACAGATATCCAGCCGAACTACGTCGTGGAAGGACGCCTGCGCGGCACGGAAGAGCCCGATGAGTGGGTGCTGCTCGGCAACCACCACGATGCCTGGGTTTTCGGTGGCGTGGACCCCTCGAGCGGCACCGCCTCGATGCTGGAGCTCACACGCGTGCTCGGTGCACTTGCCCGTGAGGGCCAGCGCCCGCGCCGTACGCTGGTTTTCGGGGCTTGGGACGGCGAGGAAGTCACACTCACCGGTTCCACCGAGTGGGGTGAGCAGTTCCGAGCGGAACTGCGCGACAAGGCCGTGGCGTATCTCAACGTCGATTCCTCGGCCTCCGGTCCTAATCTCGAGATCTCTGCCGTGGGCACGCTTGCTCCCGCGATCGTGGAGCTGAGCGCCGAGCTTCCCTCGCCGGCGGGTGGCAGCCTGCTCGATGCCTGGAAAAGACCCGTGACGGGCAGCGGCACGATCACGCTCGGCGCGCGTCGCGACGGTGAATTGGTCGTCACTCGAATAGGCAGTGGATCGGATCACACGGTGTTCATCAATCACGTGGGCCTGCCGGTGGCAGATCTCAGCTTTTCGGGGCCCTACGGCGTTTACCACTCGGCCTACGACAGCCATCATTGGGTCTCCGCGATCGGTGACCCCGGCTTCGCGTATGCGCGCACGATGACCACGCTCTGGGGATCGCTCGCGCTGCGACTTGCCAACGCCGGCATCCTGCCCTTCGACGTCGCGGCATACGCCGTGGCCATCCAGCGCTTCGCGCGCGAGCTCGAGTCGATCCCCCAGGCTGGCTATCGACTCGACACGCGCCCGCTCCTCGAGACGGCCGAGCGTCTCGAGCGCGCCGGGCAGACCCTGAATGCGCGCATGGGTGCCTCCCTCGCAGCTGGTGGGCTCTCCGAGCGCCGGGCGGCGCGCATCAACCGCGAATTGCGAGCCTTCGAGCAGACCTGGCTCCACGAGGCCGGAATCCCGGGCCGTGCGTGGTTCAAACACCTGCTGTACGCACCGCGCTACACCTACGCGGCAATGAGCCTGCCGGCAGTGACCGAGGCGGCGGAGGCTTCGGATTGGCCGCGGGCTCAGGCCGAGATCGCCCGGCTGGTCGCGAAGTGCGAGGAGAACATCGCGCGCACGGAGCGTTTGTCGGGAATGCTGGGCAGGAGTGCAGCCGGGTCTGCACGATGACGCGAGGGGAGGACCTCCTGCTCCGCGGGGGTCGCGTCGTTGACGGATCCGGCGCGCCGGCCTGCGAGGCTGACCTGCGCAGCCGGCGTATCTCCCCGCGCATGCGCTCGACCATCGCCTCGAAGTTCGCCGAGGCGAGGTTCATCGGCAGGCTGCCCATCGTGATGTCGTGGATAGGTCCCGCGTACTCATGCCACTCATCTTCAGGCAGCCCGATGAGTCGCAGCGTCGTCTGGCCGGCGAGAGGCTGCGCAAGGTCGAGCACCACGTCGCCTTCGCCGCGATGACGCATCGCTTCGACGAGCGAGGCAGCCTCGGCGCGGAGCCGCGGTGCCTCGGCTTGCATGGGGCGTGGGGCGACGAGCGGGACCAGCAGCGCCCGGATGTCCTGTAGCTCGGGCGGGTCGCTCTCGATCGGCAGGAAGCGACGTTCCGAAACCCTGGGGATCACGGTGCCCTCGGCCGAGGAAAAGGCGTCCAGCTTGCGTGAAACCTGCAACACGGTCTCGTAGCGTGTGGCGATCCAGAAACCGCCATGGTGTTCGCTCCACGAGAAAGGGCATGACTCTCTCATTTCGCGGAGTGTTTCGAGCGGGCGTTCACGGTATGCCCGGCCGTGATGGTCGAAATCCCGGATTACATCCGGTGGCGCAGCCGTCAGACGTTCTTCAGCCACTCCGCGAGTTCCTCGCGCGAGGCGAGTACATCCGCCGGGTAGGACGTATAGGGTGGGGACAGGAAAATAGTGGTCAGGGCCTGCAGTTCCGGGTCCAAGACCACCAGCGCGACTTTCACCGTGGAGTTGGAGCTGATCGCGCCCATCGAATGCGCGACCACGGCTTTGACATCACGATCGGAGACGTCCGTCCCCGTCACGTCGAGCGTGTCGAGAACGCTGTAAGCGATGGTGTCGAAGCGCGGATCGCTCTGCACGGTGGTGATCGACTGCAGGAATTCGCCAGCGGTGACAATGCCATGGTAAAGGCGCCTCACGCCGCGCGCTTCCCAGATGATGTCTACCGCCATCCGTATACCTTGGTCACACCACTTCCATGCATGGCAAGGATAGAGCTTAAGGGCACCGGATGCCAGATGGGTATAGCGCCTTGTAGCGTCTGCGGATCGCCGCTCGCATCGCACCCGACCCCGGCAGGCGTCGACTGGCGGCGTGCTCTCTGGAACGTCCCGTGAATTTCGCGCGCATGGCGCGCTCCTACCGGTCACACACCAGGCCCCGCGCGCGAAAGCCCCCACGGCATGCCACGCCCCTGTGGGAGCGCGCCATGCGCGCGAAATCCCCCCACGGCGCGCCACGCCCCCGTAGGAGCGCGACATGCGCGCGACAGCAGCCTCGCCGGAACCGGGACCACC
>JBJTBK010000249.1:0-2332 GCA_046091245.1 Nevskiaceae bacterium
AGATCGAGTCGTTTACAGCGGTGGCGGTGAGCGTCACGATGGAGCCGGCATTGAAGCTCGCGCTGCACGTACTGCCGCAGTTGATCCCCGCCGGGCTACTCGTCACCGTGCCCGTTCCACTGCCCGCTTTGGCCACGGTCAGCTCGAACACCTTCAGCGCAAACGTCGCCGTCACACTGCGCGCTTCACTCATCGTCACCGTGCATGATGCCGTGCCGGTACAGGCTCCACTCCACGACTCCAACACCGAATTGGCATCACCGGGAACAGCCGTCAACGTGACCCGCGTACCGACTGGGAAATCGGCGCTGCAGTTCTTGCAGTCGATACCTGAGGGGCTACTGACGAGTTTGCCCGAGCCACCATTCTTTTCTACGGTCGAGACCTGAAGCCGCACGGGCAAGCCGAACACGGCGAGATCCGAATAGCACGCGGCAACGGCGCCCGCCCCCTCAGTGACGCTGATCACTTGGCTTGAGTTACCGGCACTGGTGACGCGGCACGAGTAATTGGAATTGCGACCCCCGAGTAAGTAGTCACGCTGCTTCGAGCCGGTCTGCAGATACCAGGTACCAGAGCCTCCGAGCTGCTCCTCGATCTTCGGTAACTCGTTCGGCGTGCTCGGCAGCGCTGCCAGTTCATCGATCGCACGCTGACGATCGAAGGGAGCTTTGATGAAATCTCCGCGCGCATACGCTGACCAGTAGGGCAGCAACTGCTGAATCCGCCCTTCGTCGGGTTGCCCGCCAAATCGGAACAGCGAGTAGTAGTTCCCCTCGCTGGTCGGCGGATAAACGGTGGCCTTTGTAACGGTGAGACCAACATCCCCGGTCTCGCAGCCGAAGCGAGCGAAGCCGTTCTCGATCGGCATCTTATAGATGAACTCGAGCTGCGCTAACTCCCGCTTCGTGAGCTTGGCGGGATCGACGTCGGGTACTCTAATGGGCTCGTAATCAAAGCGAACCCGGTTCTCGCAATCGACCTTGCCAGCCTTCAATCCTTTGGCGAAGCCCAAACCACGACCGTCACCCAGCGCGACTGATTTAAAAACCGACCTCGCGGCCTTGTAGATTTGATCTGCCGACTGCAGGGGCACCGGGGCGCACTTCGCGGGGTCCGCTTCAGTGCAGTTGAAGGCGATCGCCTCGCCATTAGCCTTAAGGCGAATCCCCTCGACATCGATGTGAAGGAATCCTCGCCCGCCGCCGGGCACTGCGATCCCTTGTGCGGACGATCGCAAATCAAACGGCAGCACTGCGGGAATGCCGTCACCCAAAATCGTCGTGATGGCCTCGGTGCTGAACCCGGAGGTTGAGAAAATACGCTCAGACACTCCGACTTCTTTTTGCACGGCCTCGACCAGAATCTGCGTGATCTCGAGCGAACGGGTCAGATAATCAACCAACACTTCACCCTTACGCTGCGCCGTGGCGTCGTTGGAGGCGATGTAGTCGTCGTACAACCTCTGGGTCGAGAAGCCCGCACCCACGATGGCTTCGCCGAGCCGCGACATCTGCGTACGTACCCGGTCGGCGATGAGGCTCGCCTCGTTCCCGCATGCCTGCTCGACGGGAATCGGCGTCGTGCCGAGCCCCGATCCACCACCCGCGTTTGAGATCGCTGTGGCAAAAAGCGTTGTAAACGGCGTCAAATTGGCCGTGCCACCCGGCAAATTCAGCCCGAGCCAGGACGGCGGCAAGAACACCAGCTTGACGGGCTTACGCACGGCCCCGCGATCCTTGTCCATTGCCGATGCGGGCACACTTGCGATGATCGGCCGCGGACCGTTGGCATCGGCATAACAACTGAAGGCCGCAAGCTGTGCGGGACTGAGCACCCAGCCCCCTGCGTCATCGGACTCTGCGGTGGGCTCACCCTCTTCGTATTGCAAGGACCAGTTCATGTCGACAAATACGCGTGCGCCCTTGATGTAGCCGTCAATGACCTTGCCGGTCACTGCCGCTCGCGTGAACGTCGCCGTCACACTCTTCGCGCGATCCATGCTCACCGTGCACACGCTGCCGGTTGCCGTGGAACACCCTGTCCACGCACTAAACGCCGAGTCCTTGGCCGCTTTTGCGGTCAAGATCACACTCGTTCCAATGTCGAAGTTACCGCTGCATGAGATCCCACAAACGATCCCTGCAGGCGTGCTCGTTACAGAACCGCTGCCCTCGCCCGCTCTGACCACCGAGAGCGCATAGGTCTTCAGAGTGAAAGTCGCGGTGACATTACGCGCCTCAGCCATCGTCACCGTACAGGCGGCAGTGCCTGTGCAGGCACCACTCCAACCCGTAAACGTCGAGTCGCTCGCGGCGGAAGCCGTCAAGAC
>JBJTBK010000250.1:0-2613 GCA_046091245.1 Nevskiaceae bacterium
CAACTACGACGGTGAGTACGAGGCGGAGGATCTCGCCGCGGGCGCGCTCTACGACAACGGCCTTGCGGTGTTCTCTTTCGGGCTCATGGGTCAGAACCTCGATGACATCGGCCAATCGATTGCCGGGTTCATCCGCTTGAAGTTTCCGCAGCTCAAGCCCGCAAAAATTCTCGATCTTGGCTGCACCATCGGTCATAACACGGGCTCCTGGAAAGACCAGTTCCCCGCAGCCGAGGTCCATGGCATCGATGTGGCGGCACCGTGTTTGCGCTACGCGCATGCGCGGGCTCAAGCGCAGGGTCGTGAGATCCACTTCCATCAGATGAATGCCGAGCAGCTCGATTTTCCGGATGCGAGCTTTGATGTGGTGTTCTCGTCGATGTTCCTGCACGAGGTGCCGAAGAAAGGCATCGAGAAGATCATTGCCGAGGCGTATCGCGTGCTCAAACCAGGCGGTTTGATGCTGCACATGGAACTGCCGCCGAACGGGCAGCTCTCGCCCTACGAAGCCTTCTATCTCGATTGGGACAGCGCCTATAACAACGAGCCGTTCTACAAGCCGTTCCGTGATCTCGATCCAGCTGCGGTGTGTGCGAAGGCGGGTTTCAAGGCGAAGAATTTCCTGCAGTTCGTGATCCCGTCCATCGGCTGGTATGGCGAGAAGGTGTGGTCCGAGGCGGCGACCCGACCGCCCGAGGTCGACAGTGACAAGACCGGTCGGTTGACCGACGGAATCATGTGGTACTGCTTCGGAGCCTGGAAATGAGTCGCGCGCCGATGCGCCGTACGATTCGTGGCGGGCGCCCGTATTTCTTTGCTGATCCCGCGATCGACAAGATCCTGAACATGGTCGTGGTGCTCGGCAGCGAGGTGTGGACCTTGCGCGAGCGGCTCGCCGCGTTTGAAGCGATCCAGGTTCGACAGGGCGGCCTCGCCGCAGGCGAAATCGATGCCTTCGATTTCAGCCCGGAGCAGGAAGCCAAGCTCGGAGCGGAACGCAAGGAGTTCATCGATAGCCTGTTCCGCATCCTGCAGGAGCAGGTCGAGGAAGCGCGCGGCCGTGCTGCCCGGGCACCCAAGCCGACCGCGCTGAAAGCCGCGCCGTCGCGCAAGTCCGCCCAGCGTCGCAGCCGTCGTTAGGCGCTGCGCAGCGCCTGATCGAGGTCCTCTTTCAGATCGTCGATGTGCTCGATGCCAATCGACAGGCGCACCATGTCTTCGGAGACGCCTGCTTTGGCGAGCTCCTCGGGCGAGAGCTGCCGATGGGTGGTGGACGCCGGGTGCGTGGCGAGTGAGCGCGCATCGCCGATATTCACGAGACGGATCACCAGTTTCAGCGCATCGAGGAATTTCTCGCCTGCGGCGCGTCCGCCCTTCACGCCGAAGGTGAGAATCCCGGAGGCGCGGCCACCCATGTAGCGCTGGACCAGCGCATGGTCCGGGTGATCCGGCAGGCCCGCGTACGTCCCCCAACTCACCGCCGGGTGCTGCGCGAGGAATCGGGCGACGGCGAGCGCGTTGTCGCAGATGCGATCCATGCGCACCGCGAGCGTCTCGACACCCTGCAAGAGCAGGAAGGAATTGAACGGCGAGATCGCCGCGCCCATATTGCGCAGCGGCACGACGCGCGCACGACCGATGTAGGCCGCAGGTCCGAGTGCCTCCGTGTACACCACGCCGTGATAGGACACGTCGGGTTCGTTCAAGCGACGAAAACGGGCCTTGTGCTCGGCCCAAGGGAACTTGCCCGAATCCACCAGCACGCCACCGATGCTGTTGCCGTGCCCGCCAAGATACTTGGTGAGCGAATGCACGACGATATCGGCGCCATGCTCGAACGGCCGGCAGAGGTAGGGCGAGGGCACCGTGTTGTCGACGATGAGCGGCACGCCGTGGCGGTGGGCGATGGCGGCAATGGCGCCGAAGTCCGTGACGTTGCCGAGCGGATTGCCGATGGATTCGCAGAACACGGCTTTGGTGCGCGAGTCGATCAGGCGTTCGAACGAGGCGGGATCGCGATGATCGGCGAAACGCACTTCGATGCCGAACTGCGGCAGCGTGTGGGCGAACAGGTTATAGGTGCCGCCGTACAGGGCACCGGAACTCACGATGTTGTCGCCTTGTTCGGCGATGGTCATCAGCGCATAGGTCACGGCGGCGCTGCCTGAGGCGAGTGCCAGTGCTCCGATACCCCCTTCGAGCTCGGCGATGCGCTTCTCCAGCACATCGCTCGTTGGATTCATGATGCGGGTGTAGATGTTGCCCTGCACCTTCAGATCGAACAGGTCCGCGCCGTGCTGCGCGCTGTCGAAGGCGTAGGAGGTTGTTTGGTAGATCGGCACCGCCACGGACTTGGTGGTCGGGTCGGGCGTGTAGCCACCGTGAACGGCGATGGTTTCAGGGCGCATGGGTAACTCCGGGAGGTGAGTGGGTGTCGAACCAGCGACGGATGGTCACATCGAAGCTGGCGAAGTCGACGAGAAAGGCATCATGACCGGCAAGGCTGTCTAGCCGAGTGAACGTGGTAGCGACACCGCCGGCGCGCAGTGTCATCGCAATCCTCTCCTGTTCCTCGATGCTGAAGAGCTGATCGAGCTCAACGCCAATGACGAG
>JBJTBK010000251.1:0-5997 GCA_046091245.1 Nevskiaceae bacterium
TGTTCGAGAGCGAGCGGTGCTGCGCCATGTCGTGCACGCCACTGCGACACCAGTACGAGTGCGCGACGGATCGCCGTCAACATGCCAAGCGCCAGTACGTCGACCTTGAGCAGACCGAGAGCATCGAGGTCTTCTTTATCCCACTGGCTGACCGTGCGACCGACCATGCCGGCGTTCTCAACCGGCACGAGTTCCTCGAGCGAATCGCTCGCGATCACAAAACCGCCCACATGCTGCGACAGATGCCGAGGAAATCCGCATAACGGCTCGCTCAGTTCGCGCAGCATGTGGGCGGTTTTGTGATCGCGCGCGATTCGCTCGAGGAACTCGTGCCGGTGGAGAACGCCGGCATGGTCGGTCGCACGGTCATCCAGTGGGATAAAGACGACCTCGATGCGCTCGGTCTGCTCAAGGTCGACGTACTGGCGCTTGGCATGTTGACGGCGATCCGTCGCGCACTCGTACTGGTGTCGCAGTGGCGTGCACGACATGGCGCAGCACCGCTCGCTCTCGAACAGGTGCCACCCGAAGACCCGCGGGTGTACGACATGCTTTGTGCAGCCGACTCGGTCGGGGTCTTCCAGATCGAATCGCGCGCCCAGATGGCGATGTTGCCGCGTCTGCGGCCGCGCAATTTCTATGATCTCGTGGTGGAGGTCGCGATCGTGCGTCCGGGGCCGATCCAGGGCGATATGGTGCATCCATACCTGCGACGCCGAAGCGGCGAGGAGCCTGTGAGCTATCCGAGCGAGGCGGTGAAGAGCGTGCTGCAACGTACGCTGGGCGTGCCGATCTTCCAGGAACAGGTGATGCAATTGGCGATCGTCGCGGCCGGGTTCTCACCGGGCGAGGCCGATCAACTGCGCCGGGCCATGGCGGCCTGGAAGCGCCACGGCGGTCTTGGACATTTTGGCGAGCGGCTCATTCGCGGCATGCGCGAGCGGGGCTACAGCGAGGTGTTCGCGCAGCGCATCTTCGAGCAGATCAAAGGCTTTGGCGAATATGGTTTTCCCGAGTCGCACGCAGCCAGTTTTGCGCTGCTCGTCTATGTATCGGCATGGTTGAAGTGCCATGAGCCTGCGGCTTTTACTGCTGCGCTGCTCAACAGTCAGCCCATGGGTTTCTATGGGCCCTCGCAACTCGTGCGCGATGCACGGGCGCACGGCGTGACGGTACGCGCCGTCGATGTGCTGCGCAGCGACTACGACTGCACGCTCGAAGCCGACGGTACAAGCGTACGGCCGGCATTGCGTCTCGGGTTACGACTCGTGCGCGGCTTCGGGGCGGCGGCGGCCGAACGGCTAATGCAGGCGCGTACGCTGCGCGACTTCGACAGTGTGCAAGATCTTGCCGCACGGGCCGAACTCGATCGCGGGCAACTCGAAGCCTTGGCGGCTGCGGGCGCTTGCGCCACGCTGACCGGTAATCGTCATCAGGCGTTCTGGGCCGTGGCCGGTACGGAAGAGCAACTGCCGCTCGCACCTACGGCCGAGGAGATTGCCTTACCAATGCTCACGCAGCCCACCGAGGGCGAGGATCTCGTAGCCGACTATCGGCATCTGGGGCTGACGCTCGGTCGCCATCCCCTCGCATTGTTACGCGCGTTCTTCGCGCCGCGCCGCGTGCTGTGCGCGAGTGACTTGCTGGCTCAGGCGAGCGGTACACGCGTGCGTGTGGCGGGACTGGTGACGACTCGCCAGCGACCGGGCACAGCGAGCGGCGTCACCTTCATCACGCTTGAAGATGACACCGGCAACGTCAATCTCATCGTCTGGAAGGCGGTAGGCGAGGCCTATCGGCGAGCCCTGTTCGATTCACGGCTGCTCGAGGCCGAGGGACGACTGCAGCGTCAACAGTCGGTGACGCATGTCATCGTCGAACGGCTAATCGATCGCAGCCGACCACTCGGCCGGCTGCTGACACGCTCGCGGAACTTTCGTTAGCGATCGCGCCGCGTGGTCTTTGGCTTATCGTCGTCGATCCCGATGTCGTAATCATCCAAATCGCTGACGAGTTCGGCGGTGCGCTTGTCTTCGCGCAGCCGCTCGAGGCGACGCCACGCCGGATCGCCGCCCTTGGGGCTTCCGCCGCGCCGCCGCGCCCGATCGATATCGCGCATGGCCCGAACGCCAGATAACCCCCAACGCCGCGAATTTATTTCGCCGCGCGCCGTCTTGCAACGGTCAGATGGGCTTCAGCGCACCAAGGTGTTCATTTCGAAGATCGGCATGAGCATGGCAAAGACGATGGCGGTGACGAACACCCCCATGGCAACGATCAGCATCGGCCCGAGCAGGCCGACCAGCGCGGTGAGTAGACCATCGAGCTCGCGCTCTTGATTGGTCGCTGCCCGCTCGAGCATCTCCTCGAGTTTGCCGCTCGATTCGCCGCTTGAGATCAGATGCACCGTCATCGGCGGGAAGAGTCCACCTGAGGCTAGCGAGCGGCCGATCGGTGCCCCCTCGCGTACGCGCTCGGCGGCGCGCTCCACGGCATCGCGCATCGGCAGGTTGCCGATCACCGCTCCGGCAATGCGCAAGGCCTCGAGTACTGGCACGGCGCTACCGGTGAGTATGCTGAAGGTGCGGGTGAAGCGCGCCGCGTTGAAGCCGCGTACGAGACGCCCGGCGAGCGGCAGCCGCAACAGCAGGGCATCCACCTTGCGCCGTGCGGCCGGGTCGCGCACCCAGCGTGCAAAGACCACCGCGGCTACGGCGAGCGCAGCCAGGATCCAGGGTCCGAAGGTCGAGAGAAACTCGCTCGTGGCGAGCAGTGCACGCGTCATCCAGGGCAGGGTGTTTCGACCCGACTCGAAGACTTCGACCACCTTGGGCACGACGTAGGTGAGCAGGCCGGCGATGATCACGATGCACATGACGGTCAGCACGATGGGGTAGAGCATTGCACCGAGGACCCGCTGCCGCAGCTGATCGCGGTTCTCGGTGTAGTCGGCGAGACGTTCGAGCACGGTATCGAGGCGTCCGGACTGTTCGCCGGCAGCCACCGTGGCCCGGTAAATTTCCGGAAATACCTTGGGGAATTCGCCGAGTGCATGGGCGAGCGTGTGACCCTCGATGACGCGCGAGCGCACCGCGGCCAGCACTTTGTGCTCTGCGGGGCGCTCCGATTGCTCGGCGACCGCCCGCAGGGAGTCTTCGAGCGGCACGGCAGCCCGGACGAGCGTGGCCAGCTGGCGCGTCAGCAAGGCAACATCGGCGACTTTGATGTTTGCGCGCCACGCAAAAGAACGTCGTGTCGCATCGGCGGTGCCTGCGTTACCGTCGCGCCGATCACCACTGACCGGCAGCACCTGGAGCGGCAACCACTGCTTCTCGCGAAGCATCTGGCGCACTTGTCGCGGGCTGTCGCCCTCGAGCACGCCGCGTTGTTCGCGACCTGCGGCATCCAGGGCGGTGTATTCGTAAGCAGCCACCTTAGTCCTCGCGGGTGACGCGCAACACTTCCTCGAGCGTGGTTTCCCCGCGCAGCACGCGGGCGAGTCCATCTTCGCGGATCGAGGGAGTCGTGCGGCGTGCATGTCGCTCGAGTTCGGTCTCGGCAGCTCCGTCGTGGATCATGGTGCGCAGCGCATCGTCCACCACCACCAACTCATAGATGCCGGTACGACCGCGATAGGCTGCGCCGTCCCGTCCCGGGCGATACAAGGTCGGTGCGGGCGTCTCAGCGGGGAGGTTCAACTGTCGGCACTCGAGTGGACTTGCGATATAGGCCTCGCGTTGCAGCGGATCGAGCGTGCGCACGAGGCGCTGCGCCACAATGCCGATGAGGCTCGAGGCCAACAGAAACGGCTCGATCCCCATATCACGCAGGCGGGTGATGGCGCCCACCGCAGTGTTGGTGTGCAGGGTTGAGAGCACGAGGTGCCCGGTCAGCGAGGCCTGCACGGCGATCTGCGCGGTCTCAAGGTCGCGGATTTCACCCACCATCACGATGTCGGGGTCCTGGCGCAGGATCGCGCGAAGGCCGCGCGCAAAGCTCATATCGACCTTGGTATTGACCTGAGTCTGACCGATGCCATCGATGTAGTACTCGATCGGATCCTCGACCGTCATGATGTTGCGCGTCGCGTCGTTAAGACGCGTGAGTGCGGCGTAGAGCGAGGTCGTCTTGCCTGAGCCTGTGGGCCCGGTGACAAGCAGGATGCCGTTCGGCTTGTGAATCAAGCCATCGAGCAGCGAAGCGATGCGCGGCTCCATGCCGAGCTGACCGAGATCGAGTCGGCCGGTCTGTTTGTCGAGCAGACGCAGCACCACGCGCTCGCCGTGGCCGGCGGGGATGGTGGAGACGCGCACATCGACCGGGCGGCCCGCCACCCGCAGACCGATACGACCATCTTGCGGCAGGCGTTTCTCGGCGATATCGAGTTTCGACATCACCTTGATGCGCGATACCACGGCAGGGGCTACGGCTCGCTTGGTTTGCAGCACTTCACGCAGTACGCCATCGACCCGCAGGCGCACCACGAGGCGATTCTCGAAGGGCTCGATGTGGATGTCCGAGGCGTTATCTTTGATGGCTTGGGTGAGCAGCGCGTTGATCAGCCGAATGATGGGCGCATCGTCCTCGCTGTCGAGCAGGTCCGCCTGCTCTGGCAGGTCCTGCGCCAGGAACGCCAGATCCGTCGTCTCCTCGAGGCCACCGGCTGCGGTACGTGCATCGGTGCCGGCTTCATATGCCTCGCGCAGCAATTGATCGAAACGCTCGGCAGTGACTTTCTCGAGGGCTAGCGGCCGACCCAGATGGCGCCTCGCCTCCGCGAGGCTCAGCGCCGCCACGTCAGGCCGTACCGTCAACTGCGCAAGGCCATCGTTGATGCCGTGCAGCAAGATGCCATGTCGACGCGCGAAGGCGAGAGGCCATTGCGGCGTTGGCGAAGCAGTCTCGGAGGGCGATCCAATCGGTAGCGCAGGCGTGCTCACGGCGGTGCCTTATCGGCGGGTTGCACGGGGGCGACCGTCTCCACTGTCGAGGTGGGTGCCGGCGCGATGGGCGCAGGTGCCGTCATCGCCGGCGCCGGCGTCGGGGTCGGCGTTGGCGCGGTAGCAGCAGGTGTCGGTGCAGCGGTTGAAGGCGTTGGTGCGGTGGTCGCAGGGGTTGGCACTGGGGCCGCTGGCGTTGGCACTGGGGCCATAGGCGCCGGTGCAGGGGTTGCGGCCGGCAGAGGTGGTAACTCGGCAAGCTTTTCGCCAGGCAGCAGCGGCAGTACTTCCTCTCGCGTGCCGAGGCGGCGTTGTTCGTTGCGGATGTAGTTGTACTTCTGGTTGGTCTCGATCATCGTGTCTTTGCCATCGCGCAGGATGCGTGGCTGGATGAACACCATCAGGTTGGTTTTGGTTTTCTTTGCACTGCGGGTCTTGAAGGCTTCGCCCAGAAACGGAACCCGACCCAGGAACGGCACGCGTTGCTCGCCACCCGTTTGTGAGTCCTGAATCAGCCCACCTAGTACTACCGTGCCGCCATCCTCGATCAGCACATTGGTGCTGATGGTTCTTTTGTTGGTGACGAGATCGACCGCACCGCTACTGGTGGCTGCGATACTGGAGCTTTCCTGCTCGATCTTCAGCATCACCGCATCGCCTTCGTTGATTTGCGGCGTGATCTTGAGAATGGTGCCCACCTCCTGACGCTGAATCGTCTGAAAGGGGTTCAGTTGGTTGCCGGTGTTGCCACCGCCCGTGCTTGTGTACTGGCCCGTGACGACCGGCACTTCCTGGGCGACTTTGATTTCCGCCTCTTGATTGTCCATCGTGACGATCGAGGGCGTCGCGATGATGTTGGTAGTCGAATCGCCGCGCAGGGCACGGACGATCGCGGCGAAATCCACCCCACCGGAGCCGAGTCGGCCGACGCCGAGAGTCGAGCCGCGCGGGACGGTGGTCAGGGATTTCGGGTCGCTCGCCGCCCGCGCCAGATCGATGATGCTGCCGCCGCCGATCGGTTCGATAAAGCCGCCGACGGCGTTGCGACTGTTGGAAC
>JBJTBK010000252.1:0-11054 GCA_046091245.1 Nevskiaceae bacterium
AGCGCCTGCGCCCGCCGAGGCCAGTCTTCAGACGAGCGCGACGTGATGCGCGCCGTCAACGGGTAGAACTACGCCGTTCACAAACGAACCGGCCTCGCTCGCCAGCAACAATGCGGGTCCCACCAGTTCGTCGAGCTGCCCAGCGCGTCCCGGCGGCATCTTTTTTAGATAGTCCTGACCTTCCGCTGTGGCAAAGAATTGTTCGTTCATTTCGGTGACGAACCATCCCGGTGCCAAAGCGTTGACGCGGATCCGATGACGAACGAACTCGAGTGCCATGCTTCGGGTCAGTTGGGCGAGCGCTGCTTTCGAGGCCGCATAGGCCGAGTACCCGACGCCCACACCGATGCCCAGCACCGAGGTAATGTTGATGATGCTGCCCGGTCGACCGGCTGCGATGAGACGCTTGGCCGCCTCCGCGCTCATGTCCCAGGCCGAGGTGAAGTTGGTCGCAAAGGTCGCATCACGGCTTTCCGCCGTGGTCTTGAGATAGAGGTGCGGTTCGGCGATCCCTGCGTTGTTGACGAGTACGTCGACGATACCGATGTTTGCCGCGATGCGATCAAATGTCTGGGCAATGGCAGCGGGGTCGGTCACATCCAGGGCCACGGGCACCGCCCTTGCACCGTGCGATTGGAGACGTGCCGCCAAGGCTTGTAAGCGATCTTCGCGCCGCGCCGCGAGCACGACCGTCGCACCGGCGGCCGCGAAGCCTTCCGCCAGCCGCGCGCCGATGCCACTCGAAGCCCCTGTGATCAAAGCCACTTTGCCGTCGAGCCGAAAATCAGGAAGCAGAGGCGTTGTCATACGAGCGATGATACCGTACGCGCTTCGTTGGAAATTCGTTCGCCTCCCGGAGCGCATTGCGCATGTCAACCTCGTTCACGCCGTCCGGTCTCATCACGCTGACCTCGGACTTTGGCCTGCGTGATCCGTTTGTTGGCGTGATGAAGGGCCGGATCCTCGAGCGCTTCCCTGAAGCGAAAATCGTCGATTTGACGCACGACATCCTCGCCCATTGGCCGGCTGAGGCGGGATTTTGGCTCGCGCGCTCGTTCGAATATTTCCCGGCGGGCTCGGTTCATGTCGCAGTGGTCGATCCCGGCGTCGGTACAGCGCGGGATATTGCGATCGTGCAAGTGGGCTCGCACCTATTCCTCGCGCCGGACAACGGGCTGCTCGAGCCGGTGGCGGCGCGCGATCCTGCGGTTCGACTCTGGCATCTGGATTCAGCGGTGCTCAGCCGGTTTCGTCTGGGCCGGCCGAGCGCCACGTTTCATGGGCGCGATGTATTCGCGCCCCTCGCTGCTGAGATCGCGGCCGGACGGGTCACGCCCGAGCAACTCGGCCGACCGATCGACCAACTCGTCCCAGCGTGGGTTGATGCACCCGAGGCTTCGGCCGATCGAGTGGCAGGCGTCGTCATTACCATCGATCACTTCGGTAACCTCATTACCAACATCGATAGTCGACTGCTCGAAGGTTGGGTGGAGCCCATTGTCCACGCGGGGCGAGAGGTACTGTCCCTACGGCGCACTTACGGTGACATGCGGCCTGGGGAGAGCATGGCGCTCGTGAATTCCTTTGGCGTGCTCGAAATTGCCGTGGCTGAGGGCAGGGCGTCTGATGTACTCGGCCTATCTCGTGGAGCCCCGGTAATCGTCCGCAACGCCGTGCGCCGTAGTTGACTGGCGGGTAATTTTCGTTATAGTCCCCGGCGTCTGCGGTGCTGGGCAGCGCCTAACTCGTTGATTTAAAAGGTTTTGACATCGCAATGATATCCGAACGGGACTCCGAAAGCTTCGAGCTTGACGACGACATGCTGGGCGAAGTGGCCCATCAAGATGAGAACAACGACTACGACCGGTTCCTCGACCGGGTAGAGCGGCGTGCGCGCCCCGTGCCCGGCAAGCGCGGAAAGGCGGCGTGGAGCAAAGTCGAGGAAGTGTTGGCGGACAAAAAACTCGCCAAGGATTTGCGCGAAATCTACGACGACGAACTCTAGGCCGACGGGAGTTCGCGCATGTCCCGAGGTGGAACCTCTGACTGGGTCGTCCTGAAGTTCGGCGGCACCAGCGTCTCGTCTGAATCCAATTGGGCCAACATTGCTGCCACGGCGCAGCAGCGCCTCTTTGCGGGTGATCGAGTGCTCATCGTTCACTCAGCCTTGAGTGGCGTCACGGATCGCCTGGAGACCTTGCTTACCGACGCGGTTTCCGGGGACTACAGCACGGCGCTCGAGGCGCTTCGGGCTCGGCATTCAGCGCTCATCGAGCAGCTCGGCATCGAGGCCCCGATCACTCTCGAGCCGTGGTGGCGCGAGCTCGGCGATCGACTACAGAACGTCGTTACGGCGCGCCGGGTCGACGATCGCACGCGGGCGCGAGTGATGGCGATGGGCGAGCTGCTCGCCACACGCATCGGCGAGGTGTATTTGCAGGCGCGTGGCTTGCCGGTACGGTGGATCGATGCGCGCGAGTGCCTTCGGGCCGAAACCCGCGAAGCCGCAACTCAACGTGCGAGTTATCTGTCCGCGACCTGCGACTTCCGCCCCGATGAGGCGCTGCAGGGCCGACTCGCGTCGCTGGGTCGGCTGCTGATCACGCAAGGCTTCATTGCCAGCGACGGCGCGGGTGACACGGTATTGCTCGGGCGCGGTGGGTCAGACACCTCGGGTGCGTACTTCGCATCGCTGCTCAATGCACGGCAACTGGAGATCTGGACTGACGTGCCCGGGATGTTCAGTGCCAATCCACGCGCGACCCCGACGGCACGGCAGCTCTTGGAGTTGACCTACGACGAGGCGCAAGAGATCGCCACCGCTGGGGCCAAGGTATTACACCCGCGCTGCTTGTTGCCGGTGCGTCAGTACGACATTCCTCTCTTTGTCTATGCGACGCAGGTTCCCGCTATGCGCGGTACGCGCATCAGTACGGCGCCCGTCTCCGAGGTGGCGCAGGTCAAAGCGGTGTGCGTCAAGAAAGGCGTGACGCTGGTGTCGATGGAGAGCACCGGCATGTGGCATCAGGTCGGATTTCTCGCCGATGCCTTTCAGATCTTCAAACAGCACGGCATGTCGGTGGACCAGGTGTCGACCTCCGAGACCAACGTCACCGTCTCGCTCGACCCACAAGCCAACGCCCTCGATGCGGCGGCACTCGAAGCCTTGCAGCGCGACCTCGCACCACTGTGCCGTGCCGAGCTGATCGGGCCGTGTGCGTCCGTCAGTCTCGTCGGGCAGAACATTCGGGGCATCCTGCACCGACTCGGTAGTGCACTCGAGTTGCTGGCTGATCGTCGGATTTATCTGGTGAGTCAGGCCGCCAACGATCTGAACCTGACGTTCGTGGTTGATCAGGATCAGGGTGATCGCTTGGTCGAGAGTCTGCACGAACTGTTGGTCGAGCCGGTGCGCGATGATGTCGTGCTCGGCCCAAGTTGGTCACAGTTGTTTCAGACCCCCGAGACAGCGGTGAAGACGCCTCCGCCTTGGTGGGCGACGCGACGCGCAGAGCTGCTAGTTCTGATGCAGGATCGAGACAGTGCTTACGTTTACGATCGACTGACGCTTCGGGAGCGTTGCCGCGAACTGAAAGCCCTGGGTTCGCTCGCGCGCGTGTCGTACGCCATGAAGGCGAATCCGCACCCGGAGGTCCTGCGTATCGTGCGCGAGGAAGGTCTCGCGCTCGAATGCGTCTCGCGCGGTGAGCTTGAGCAGGTGTTTGACGCGTGTCCGGGCATCGATCCGCAAGAGGTGTTGTACACGCCCAAGTGTGCGCCGCGCGAGGAGGACGCCAGGGCTGTGGCGCGCGGCGTTCGCGTCACGCTCGACAGCTTGCACCCCATCGAACAGTGGCCCGAGCTTTTCAAAGGTCGCGAGGTGTTCGTTCGTCTCGATCCGGGCAGCGGGCGAGGTCATCACCAACACGTCCGAACGGCGGGTAGTCAATCCAAGTTCGGCGTGGCCCACGACGAGATCGAGCGGTTCGCGGCGGCGGCTAATCGAGCTGGGGCGAGGGTCGTCGGGCTGCATGCCCATGCGGGCAGTGGCATTCTCGGTATCGATAGTTGGATCGATACTGCAAAGTTCATGATGGTGGCACGCGCCCATTTTCCGGACGCTCGGGTTTTTGACTTGGGCGGCGGCCTCGGTATCCCAACTCGCCAAGGTGGTCGCCGACTCGATCTCGGCGCGCTCGATGCCGCGCTGATGAGACTTCAGCCGATGTTGCCCGGTGTGGCCCTGTGGTTGGAGCCCGGTCGTTATGTCATCGCCGAGGCTGGGGTGCTGTTGGCCCGCGTGACGCAGCTCAAGACCAAGGGTGAGGTCAGCTACGTCGGCGTGGCCACGGGCATGAACTCACTCATTCGTCCCGCGCTCTATGGCGCGCATCATGACATCGTGAATCTATCGCGGCTCGCAGACGGGGCGCTGCGACGGGTTGAGGTGGTCGGGCCGATCTGCGAAACCGGCGATGTGCTCGGGCACGATCGCTCACTGCCCGCCGACACTGCGGAGGGTGATGTCTTGCTGATCGCCACGGCGGGCGCGTACGGCGCATCGATGGCCTCGCACTACAATCTTCGCGATCCAGCCGAAGAAATCTTGATCTAGCGACCGGCGCCCTCGTCGGCTCGTTACCCTGAGTGGCGTCGCGCGAGTTCGCGGCTGACTGCTTCCAGGTCAAGTCCTTTTGAACGCAGCAAGACGATGAGGTGATAGAGCAGATCCGCTGACTCGCTCACCAGTTTGTCGGCATCGGCGCTCACGGCCGCGAGTGCCACCTCGACGCCTTCCTCGCCCACCTTTTGCGCCACCCGCGCCGGACCTGCCTCGACCAGACGCCGCGTGTAGCTCTGGCTGTCGCCCTCGGTCAGTCGTTGGGTAACGACGTTCTCGAGCGTCACAAGAAATGCGAGCGGACCCTGATCGCGATTAGCGGAACTCCCGATCAGCGTCGCATCGCCGAAACAGTGGCGGGTGCCCTCGTGGCAGACGGCTCCGTCGGGTGTTGCCAGAACGAGCAGGGTGTCGCGGTCGCAGTCCGCATGCACCGCGGTGACATGCAGCGTATGGCCGGAGGTTTCCCCCTTTTCCCACAGGCACTGCCGACTGCGACTCCAAAAGACGGCACGGCCGCGGCGAAGAGTTTCTTCCAGCGCTTCGCGGGTCATCCATCCGACCATCAGCACTTCACCGGAGCTCGCGTGCTGGACCACGGCGGTGAGCAAGCCTTCGCCTTTGGCGAAATCGAGTTCCGCCGCATTTTCCATACTCACGATCATGGACGAATCTCCACACCCGCCTGGATCAGGGTTTGCTTGAGTTCACGTACGACAATCTCACCCGAGTGGAAGACGCTGGCGGCGAGCGCCGCATCGACTCGGGCTTCAAGGAACACTTCGACGAAGTGCTGCACGGTTCCGGCGCCCCCGGATGCGACGAGCGGCACAGGGCAGCACTCGCGGACCGCGCGGAGTTGAGCAAGATCGTAGCCACGACGAACGCCATCGCTGCTCATGCAATTGAGGACAACTTCGCCGGCACCGCGATCGACGGCCTCTCGGACCCAGCTCAGGGTATCGCGCCCGCTATCTGCCGAGCGGTTCGGATCACCGGTGTAGCGATGCACCCGATACCCGCTCGGGGTCGCTTCACTGTCGACGCCGACCACGACACACTGCGAACCAAACCGGCGGGCGAGGGCGTCGATCAGCGACGGGTTCTCGAGTGCCGGTGAGTTGATCGAGATCTTCTCGGCCCCGGCATTGAGGACCGCCTCACCCTCGGCAATGGAGCGAATGCCGCCGGCGACGCAAAATGGAATGTCGAGCAACTGCGCCACGCGACGCACCCAGTTCCGATCAACGCTGCGCCCATCGGGGCTCGCGGTGATGTCGTAAAACACGAGCTCGTCGGCCCCTTCGTCGCGGTAGCGCGCAGCGAGTTCGAGGATGTCGCCGACGATTCGGTGATCGCGAAAACGAACTCCCTTGACGACTTGTCCGTCGCGCACGTCGAGGCAGGGAATGATGCGTTTGGCGAGCATTCAGCCTGCCCACCATGCGCGCGCCTCGGTTTCAGTGATTCGGCCCTCGAGAAAGGCTTTACCGCTGACCGCCGCCGGCATGCCCATGGCCCGCAGTTGTTCCAGGTCTGCCTGATGGCGAACGCCACCGGACGCCTGCCAAGCGATGTACGGATAGCGCCGCAGACATTCGGCGTACAGATCGAAGCTTGGACCCGCCAACGCACCATCCCGGGCGATGTCGGTGCACAGCACATGTCGTAGGCCCTGCGGCGCGAACCGATCAACCGCTTCCCAGAGACTCACCGCCGTAGCTTCGGTCCACCCGCGCGTGTGAATTCGAGGCGTGCCCAAAGAATCGATGCGTACGTCGAGGGCTAGGCAGACTCGGTCGCCGCCAAAATCCGCTAACCACTGCTGTACCCCCGCGGTGTCTTCAACGGCCGCACTACCGACAACCACGCGTGCAATGCCACCCTCGAGCAGCGTCCGCACGGTAGCGGTCGTACGTACGCCGCCACCGACCTGCAAACGCAGGCCGCCGGTCTTGGCGAGATGGAGGATTTGCGACCGATGACCGAGCGCACCCTCCCGGGCGCCATCGAGGTCGACCACGTGCAACCACGCAGCGCCGAGATCCCGATAGCTCGCCGCCAGCTCGGCCGGGTCGAGGTCATAGATCGTCTCGGCGGAAAAGTCGCCCTGCAACAGTCGGACACAGCGGCCGCCGCGTAAGTCGATCGAGGGAATGAGAATCACGTCAACTCCAGAAAATTTCGCAGCACGCGTGCGCCCGCGGTGGATGAACGCTCGGGGTGAAATTGCACGCCGCGGAAGTTTCTCTGTCGCACGATCGACGTGAACGGCACGCTGTAGTCGGTCTCGGCGAGTGTGGCAGTGAGTCCCGGCTGCAGATGATAGCTGTGCACGAAGTAGAACCAATCACTCGAGCTGATCCCGCGCAGTAGCGCATCATCCTGCGTGATGCGCACTCGGTTCCAGCCCATGTGCGGCACCGGTGCGTCAGGCGCCTCCGCAAATCGCTGGACCGTGCCCGGCAAGATACCGAGGCAGTGCGTGTCGTCTTCGGCCGACCGCTCGCAGAGGATCTGCATGCCAAGGCAAATACCGAGAACGGGGCACTGCAGGTTACGCAACGTCTCGACGATCGAGAGCGACTCGAGCCGTTGCATGATGGAACCTGCGGCACCCACGCCCGGCAGCAGGACCCGTCGTGCACCGGCGATGCGATCGGGGTCAGCGCTGACGACGCTGCGTGCCCCGAGCCGATCGAGCGCGAAGCCCAGCGAGGCGAGGTTGGCGCCGCCCGAATCGACCACCACGACATCGACGTCTGCCTTCACAGGACGCCTTTGGTACTCGGCAGATCATCACCCTCGCGGCGAAGCGCCATGCGTAACGCGCGGCCGACACCTTTGAAGCAGGCTTCCACCATGTGATGGGAATTCTCGCCGGTGACACTGACGTGCACGGCAGCGCCGAGCGCATCGCCAAGCGAGCGAAAAAAATGCGGGACAAGCTCGGTGGGCAACTGGCCGACCGAGTCGCGGGTGAACTGACCCTCGAATACGAAGTGGCTGCGACCAGACAGATCGATGGCCACCTGCGCCCGCGCTTCGTCCATCGGTAACAGGAAGCCGTAGCGGCCAATTCCCCGCTTGTCGCCGAGCGCCTCGCGCAGCGCTTGCCCGAGTGCAAGAGCGCAATCCTCCACGGTGTGATGCTCATCCACCTGCAGATCGCCCACGCAGCGCAGCTCGAGCGAAAAGCCGCCATGCTTACCGAGCTGCTCGAGCATATGATCGAAAAAACCGATTCCGGTACTCAGTGCCAACGGCTCGATGTGATCAAGATCGACCGCCACCTCGATCGAGGTTTCGCGGGTGCGCCGCATCACGCGAGCCCGTCGCGCGGTAAGCTCGCGCACCGCGTGCGTCCAATCTTTGGCGGACTCGCTGGGCGACTGAATGCGATACGCAGAGCAGCCGAGGCGCCGAGCGAACTCGAGGTCGGTCTCCCGATCGCCGATTACGGCCGATCGACTGAGATCAACGCCTTCGGCAGCGATCCATTCGGCGACGAGACCCGTGTTCGGCTTGCGGCAAGCACAGCCGTCGGTCGGTCGGTGGGGGCAGACGAAGATCTCGCGAAAGAACACGCCTTGGCTGGCATAGGCATCGAGAATGAACTGCTGTGGAACCGTGAAATCAGCCGTGGGAAAGGAGCTGGTGCCGAGGCCATCTTGGTTGGTCACCATCACGAGCGTGTAGCCCGTATCCTGTAACTGCTTGAGAGCGGTGAAAGCGCCCGGCATGAAGCGAATTTTCTCGAGCCGATCAACCTGATTGTCGGCGGGTTCTTCGACCAGCGTGCCGTCCCGGTCGACGAAAAGCACTCTCATGGACTGCACTCCAGCGCCTCAATGACGCGATTGTTTTGATCAGGGGTTCCCACCGTGAGGCGAACGGCTTCATCGAGCCCCGGTTTGCCGCTGAAGTCTCTGGCGAGCAGCGACACGGCTTGCAATCGATCGAGCACTTGACGTGCATTGGTGGTCGAGAGCAACAGGAAGTTCGCGTCACTCGGATACACCGTCTTTACCCACGCAGAACGCGACAGGGCCGCGCGCAGTCTTTCGCGCTCGGCACAGATTCGCGAGATGCGCTCGAGTGCGATGGCACGGTTGTGTTCCAGCAAGGCTTGCTCAGCCGCGACCGAGGTCGGCCGCGCGATCGCGTAGGGTGGGATGATCTTGCGGAGTAGCCGAATCACCGTCGGTGAGGCAAGCACCGTTCCAATGCGTGCGCCTGCGAGCCCTTGCGCCTTCGACAGGGTGCGCAGGATCACGAGGTGGGGATACGCCGCCAGAGACTCAATCCATGAGGGATTTTTTGAAAATTCGATGTATGCCTCGTCGATCACTACGAGCGCTCGATCGCCGGCGGCTTCGAGCACGCGACGAATGGCGGCAGCGTCAAGGCTATTGCCTGTGGGATTGTTCGGCGAGCACACCCACACGAGCTTGACGCTGCGCTCGAGTGCGGCGATTACACGGACTTCGTCGAGCGCGTAACGCTCATCGAGCGGCACGCTGATCACCTCAGCGCCCTGGATTCGGGCGGCGACGGCGTACATGCCGAAGGTCGGTGGGCAGGTGATGACTGCATCGACGCCCGCACGACAAAATGCCCGCGTCAAAAGATCTATGCCTTCATCGCTGCCACGCCCGAGAAGCAGCTGCTCGGCTGCCACACCGTATTGCCCAGCCAGTGCGGCGACCAGCGCTGCGGGCTGCGGCTCAGGGTAACGGTGCAAGGCGCTGCCGGAATCTTCCGACAGCGGCGGCCAGGGCAACTCATTCGCATGCAGCCGCTCAAGGTTGGGCGCATACACCGCATGCTCATAGGGTGCGAGCGCGACGATATCTGGACGCGCGAGCGCCAAGATTGCCGCATTGTCCACGGCCTCCATGGTCATGTGCCCGCCGGCTTGAGCACTTCGATGCGCGTCTTTACCGCCAGCGCATGTGCGTCGAGGCCTTCGATGCGCGCCATGGCAACAGCCGTGGGACCGAGACCCAGCAGGCCTGCGGGTGTCGCCTCCTGCACCGTGATTCGCTTCTGGAAATCGAGCACCGACAGTCCACTGTAGGCACGCGCGTAGCCATAGGTCGGCAAGACGTGATTCGTACCCGAGCAATAATCACCGAGCGGCTCAGGCGTCCATTGTCCAAGGAACACCGAGCCTGCGGAGGTCACTCGATCGAGCCACTCGCGCGCCTCGACAATGTGGATGATGAGATGCTCGGGAGCGTAGCGATTAGAAATGTCGAACGCGTCCTGAAGATTCGGAACCACGATAATCCGGCTGCGTTGCAGCGACTGATCGAGGATTTCGCGACGCGACAAGCCAATGAGTAACTCCTCAGCAGCTTCACGCACGGCCTCGGCGAGGCTGTTTGATGGCGTCAGCAACACCGCCTGCGAGAGAGGGTCGTGCTCGGCTTGCGCCAGCAGATCGGCGGCAATGAAGCGTGGCCGCGCCGTGGCATCGGCGATGACCAAGACCTCTGAGGGCCCGGCGGGCAAGTCGAGCGCAGCCCCTTCCGGATCTTCGGCGACGATCTGCTTCGCGGCGGTCACCCACGCGGACCCGGGACCCACGATCTTGTCGACCTTCGGGATGGTTTGCGTCCCATAGGCGAGTCCCGCGATGGCTTGGGCGCCGCCAATCGCATAGACCTCCTCGATGCCACACAGTTTCGCCGCCGCCAGGATGTGCGGGTGGATGCGGCCACCGCGAACCGCAGGGCTGCACAGCACGCGGCGCTTGCAGCCTGCAATCTCGGCAGGGATGGCCGCCATCAACAGTGCGGAGACCAATGGGGCCGACCCGCCGGGTACGTAGATACCGACCGAGTCGATGGGCCGCGTGATGCGCTCGCACAGGACCCCAGGGGAAGTTTCCACCGATATCGGCTGCGGCAACTGCGCTTGGTGAAATTTTTTGAGGTTGGTGATCGCACGGATCAATGCGTCACGACCATCTTTGCTGAGCGTGGAGAAGGCCTGCAGGAATTCGCTCGCCGGCACCTTCAGATTGACTGGCACGCCGCCATCGAAGCGGGCTGCGTACTCAAGCATCGCCGCATCGCCACGGCTGCGCACCTCGCGAACGGTGTCGCGAACGAGGGCGAGCAGCTCCTCCCGACCGGCGGCGGAGGGTCGCGCGAGCACTTGCTTGCGGGCCGACTCGTCGAGCTTGGCGTAATCGAATATCGGTAGCATCATGCGAGCATCTTCTCGACCGGCAGCACCAGTAATGCGCTCGCGCCTGCAGCCTTGAGGCTCTCGAGCGTTTCCCAAAAGACATTCTCGCGGCACACGGCATGCACCGCGACTTTGTCGGGATTACCTTCCAGTGGAATGATGGTAGGCGACTCGCTCCCGGGCAACAGTTTGCGGATCGCGGGCAGGGCAGAACGGGGCGCGTGCAGCATGATGT
>JBJTBK010000253.1:0-40197 GCA_046091245.1 Nevskiaceae bacterium
ACGGCACCCGCGGGTGCGGTGTCCTCGAACGCGACGCCCGATGTGGCCTCGCGCCCGCCGCTCGCCGTCGCTTCGCCGGCCGCCCGTGCCACGCCCGTCGTCGGCGCAGCCGCCCCCGCCTTCAAGTTGCAGGACCAGACAGGCGCCTGGCGCTCACTCGCCGACTACCGCGGCAAGTGGGTCGTGCTCTACTTCTACCCCAAGGACAACACCCCGGGCTGCACCACCCAGGCCTGCGAGTTTCGCGACAACATCTTCGCGTTCCGCCGCGCCAACGCCGTGATCCTCGGTGTCAGCGTCGACAAGATTGACTCCAAGGAAGCCTTCGCCAAGGAGCACAGCCTGCCCTTCCCGGTGCTGGCAGACGCCTCGACCGAAGTCACCAAAGCCTACGGCTCGCTGACCAGTTACCCGCAGTACAAGCTGTTCGATATCGCCCGGCGCGATACATTCATCATCGACCCGCAGGGCCGTATCGCCCGCCGCTTCGACAACGTAAACCCCAAGGGCCACTCGGAAATGGTGCTCGCAGAGCTCACCAAGCTGCAAAAGCAGGGCTGAGCGGCTTTAGGGGGCGCTGCAACTCAATTTTGCGACTGAATACCGGATACCCGTCACCCGATCCGAATCACATCGCCTCCCATCCGACCGATACAGGCCTTGAGGAGGCGATGTTGCCCCTCGAGGTCCCCGGAAGGAGGGTGTCGTCATGCTGGAGTTGCCGCCGTCAGTGCCCGGCCAAGGCCGGACCCGCGCGTTGCACAGCGACATCGAGCGCCTGGTTCGCCAGCAGCTCGAGGAGGCGCAGCCCGCACCCCGGCCCGCGCGCTTCAGACGCCGAGTCCGCCTGACCCACGATCTTCTGCTGCGGACCTTGGGCCCCGGGCAGGTCATGAAGGTCGAAGAGTCGCGACGCCTCGCGATGTGGGCCCACTACGAGCTCAATCGCGACGGCCTGTACCAGATGTTTGGCGAGACCATGATCCGGGTCGGTGATGAGGTCGCCACCAGCATGCAGGCCTTCCCACTGCTCGCGACCCCGCAGTTCTTCGAGCGTTACACCCGCAACCTTGCCGGCCACGGCCCGAGCCTGATCGGCGTGATGCTCGAAGTAGTGCAGGCCCTGCTCGGTGAAGTCGGTTACGACCGACGCGCCCCGAAACACCGCTGGCCGCTGTGGAAACAGCGCGGCAGCGCCCAGTTCGCCCTGGCGCATAGTCTGGTGGCGGGTGACATCCCGGAGTTCGGCGATGTGGTGCTGCGCAACGTCACGCCCCGCTCGCTCCTCGAACAACGACGGCGCGAGGAGTGGCAGCGCATTCGTGACGGCGGCAAGGTCGTCGCCGTGCGCGAACTCTGGGTGCCGCGCGTAGTGACCGGCGGGCGTTAAACCTGCGCGTTTTCAGCCTGCACGCGCCGGTTCAGTCAGATACATCGGAAACACCATGCGAACGACCTCGCGCCACAGTTTGGCTCGGGTGTCGTTTTCATTGAGTCCCGAGATATCGACCAGCAGCACCTCGTGGCCGTTCTGCCGCGCCTGCACGACCGACTGCAACGACTCGGGTGCCATGCCATCGGGCAGGAACGCGACCAGCAGCTCGATATTGCCGAATTCCTTGCCGAGAAAGGTCTTCACGTCGATGAAGTCGGTCAGATGCAGCACGGCATCGTGCGACACCTCTCGCTCGAGGAGTCGGCGGATGCGCAAACTCACGCCGCGCATGCCCGGCCGGTCGCTATGCAGCGCGATGATCACCGCGTGCTGCGCTTTGCCCACGCGTGAGCCGTCCCAAAAATATTCCACGCCGAGCTCGGTGGCGTGCTGGGCGCTGAAGTAGGTCTTGGCGATGGTGAAGTAGACAAGCCCCACATTGAACGGCAGCGTCATGTCGATGACGAAGTTCGAGAAGCTGATGCTGAAAAAGGTGATCACGATCAGCGCCAACTGCCCGATGACAAACACGCGATTGATGGTCGACTGGTCAGTGCCCACCATGAAGGCGCGCGACATCGCCACGAGGATGCCGAGTGCCAGCAGCAGCGCTACCCACGAGGGCATCATGCGCAGTGCCGTACCGTTCAGCGCATCGTCGATCGCCGTCGCGATGATGGTGCTGTCGTCGGTGGTGATCGACGCAGAGGTCGGCTTGATCACCGAAATGCCCGGCGCCGTCGCGCCGATGATCACGATCTTGCCGGCGAACATCGACCAATCGAAGCTGCCGCGGCCCTGCGAGGCGGCGTAAAGATCCGCGAACGACACGCGCCGGTAATCGCCGAGCTTGTTGCGCCAGTTGAGCTTGGCGTTCGGCTCGTCGCTGATGTCGAGTGTGCCGCCTGCAAGCTGCACGATCACCGCTGCCGTCGAGGGCAATACGTGTGACTCGGTCGGCATCCAATACTGATAGCGGCGGATGATGCCGTCACGATCGGCGTAGAGGTTGGAAGCCCCCATGCGCTTTTGCAGATTCTCAAAGAGGGGCAGGATGGCCGCCACCGGATCCGCGGAGGGCGAAGGCACCAGCGCACGCGCACCGGGCAATTGAGCGGCATCGAGCTGGCTCACGCCATCATTGGCTGCCGGCAGACGCACGAACGGAAAAACGATGTTGGGATAGGAGCCTGCGATTTCATTGAGACTGGCATCTCCTTCGGGGTCGTTCTTCGAAGGCTCCGACACCAGCTGATTAAGCAGTATCGCCTGCGGCGACTCCTCGGCAATGGTGGCGAGCGCCTCGGCCACCACGCTGTTGCTCCACGGCCAGCGACCCTGATCACGGCCTACTTCCTGCAGCGAACGCTCGTCGATATCGATGATGACGATGCGCGGATCGGGCGCGGGGCTCGAGATGCGAAACTTGACGAGCTGATCGTAAACAACCTGGCTGCCGCGCCCCATGAACCCCTGCAACGAATAATCCGCGAGTAGCAACACCGCGATCGCAGCTGCGAGCATCAGATAAAAGCGAGCCTCCCAGCGTCGGCACCAGCTGCCGAAACCTTGCAGAATAGACAGCAGTGCGGTTTTCATGGACTTGAGCCTTTGAATGTACGAATGCGCGAGGCGGCTGCCGAGGTCACTGCCGCGCGCTCCATGTCGGGTGTGACTTGTGCAGCCACTGCCGCGATGCGCTCAGGCAGCGGTGGTGTAGTAGCCAGCAGCAGCGACGCATCGCGTCCTTTGCGTACCGCTTCATCGATATCTTCGAACACGGTGAGCAAGGCCGAGGTGTCGTAGCCCGCGCGACCCGCGAGCACGAGGCCGTCATGATCCGCTTCTAAAACCGCGGCAGAACCGACGCCCCGCGCCAACCCGGCGACCGACAGTGTGGCGCTGCGACCCAACCAATGCTGACGCTGTACCTGCGCGATCTCGCGCGCCAGCACAGCGGCCAAATCGTCCTCGCTGTCGAGCAAATCAAATAATCCGCGTGTCACGCCGACCATGCCGTTAGGCAGTCCGAAACTCACGATGGAGGTGGAATCGAGCAACACGAATCGCCACGGCACCTCGCGTCGCTCGGCACCCGCGGCGACGATGTTGCCGATCTTGGAGACGTATTGCTGCAGCGCGAAGTTACGCACCGGCCGAGCAGCACCGAGCAGTTGCGCGGCCATGTCCTGCCCCGCGGCCAGTTCCTCAGGCGACAACTGCGGCGGCAGCGACGCGGGCAAGGGGCTGAGGTAGCGCAGCGGCCGGTTTTGCAACTGACCCGCCGTCGCAAAATCGAGCGCAGCCTGCGGATCAGGCAGGCTCTGTAGCAGACGACTGAGCTCGCTCTGGTTCGGCGTCGCCGAGAGCAAGAGTTCCGCGGTCAAAGGTTTTTGGCGCTTGGCGACCCCGCGCGTGCCGCTCGTCAACACCACGTTGCCACTCGCCTCGCGACCGGTGGACAAGGCCGCAAGACCCGTATCGACCGGACGAGCCGTCGGTGAGCGCAGGCTCGACAAGCGTAGCCAGCCCGTCTGCCCACGCAAGTCTTCCACCCGGCGCCAGAAACCCTGGCGCTCGAAACCCGTGAGGTTATGTCCCGCCCGCAGCGTAGTCACAGCTCGAGCGGTGGCGAGCGGTTCTTGACGCAGACTGTCGTCGCGGGCGAGGACCAGTCGTTCACCCCGCGCGGTAGCCCCTGCCACAGCAGCCGGTTGCGACTGGCCGAATGCGGCGGACGCACCGAGCACCAGCACGGTCAGCCACGCCCGTTTGCACACCCTCACCATCGTCACAATCTAACCGGACACGACGGTGTGCGGAAGGCCCGGCCGGTTGATATAACTACGCCATGCATCGCGCCACCCTGCATCGCGACCCGCACCGGCGAGCCGTAACGAGCACCCTCGGTGTCGGCTTGACCGCAGCCTTCGGGCTGTGGCTCGCCGCCTTACCGGCGGGTGCAGACACGGCTGCGCAGCTCAGTTTCGCGGAAGCGACCCGCTACACGGTGAAGATCGAGGCGTCCACGGAGTACTCTTTCATTGAGCGCGACTCGGGGGCCTGGAGCGGGGCTGGGTTCCTCGTCGATCGGGCCCGTCGCTGGGTACTGACCAATGCACACGTGGCCGGTTACGTCGACACCACGCTGCAGACGAGCTTCAAAGGTCAACCGAATCGCGATGCCCGCGCGCTGTTCGTCGACAACCTGCTGGATCTCGCCGTGCTGGAGCTCGAACCGGGCGCCGTACCTCAAGAGGCGGCCGAGGCGCGGCTCGCTTGCGCGCGAGTGCCCGCAGTCGGCGCCGATCTCGGCGCATTCGGTCATCCGCTCGGCTACGCGTTCACCGCCACCCGCGGCATCATGGCCGGCCTCACGCGCTCGGAAGGCTATCCGATGATCCAGACGGATACACCGATCAGTCCCGGCAACTCCGGAGGCCCGCTGATCGATCTCGCCTCGGGCGAGGTGGTCGGCATCAACACCGCATCACTCGGCGATAAGCGCGCACAGAACGTGAACTTCGCCGTGATGATCACCGAGGCCTGCCGTGTGCTCGAACTGCTGCGCGAAGGGCGATCGGCCACCGTACCCAAACTCGTGACCGACTTTGCCATCGACGAAGACGACGTGATGACGCTCACCGTCGCGCGCACGCCCTCGCGCAGCGATGGTTTCGGCCTGCGCGCTGGAGACACCGTGCTCGGCATCGACGGCGATGCCCGCGATTTCGCGGGTGCTGCAGACTTTCTGCTGGCGCTGCGCGGGCGCAGTGGCAACGTGCCGCTGCGGGTGCTGCGCGAGGGTCGGGAGGAAGTGCTGAAGACCGCGTTGGTGCCAAGCTTGCAACATGTCGGTCGGCGCGGTCTTGCCATCAGCGGCGTGGTGTTCGCCGCGCGCAAGCTCGCCGAGATCGCCTCTGCCGACGAGGCGGGTGTGCTGATCGTGCATCAGGTCGAGCCCGGCTCGAGTGGTGATCTTCACCAGATCGATTACGGCTTCCAGGTCGTGTCGATCGATGGCCGCGAGATCTCGACCCTGTCGCAACTGCAACGACTGGCCGAAGCTGCGCAGCGCGAGGATCGGGCACTGCGGCTGATCCTGCGCGCGGTCACCGAGGACTCGACGGCCGAGGAGATCTTCCACCTGCGCGAACTGCCGGTTGATTCGGTGAAGTGGTATCCGCGGTGACCACGGTGCTGCGTGAATGGCCACTGGCCCGACCCGTGCTGCTGCTGTCGCTGTGCGCGCTCAGCACACCCGCATCGGCGATCGACACGATCCGCTTCGCCGCCCGCGAAATCACTGCCGCCGGTACGCGGTTCGAGAACGTCGAAGTGAAGCTCGCGCTTGATCCGCAAACCGGCTTGCCGCGCGGACGGATCTCGGCGGGCAGCACGCTCATCGGTCCGGTCGCCTTCGACGTCGCGCTCAGCGAACGGCCCGAACTCGGTGAGACGATCCTGACCGGTGACCGCTTCGCGATCGCCGGCGGCGAACTCGGCATCGAGGCGGTGTTCACGCCGAGTCGCTGGCGCATCGAAGGCCGCGCGGAGCGCATCAAGAGCGACGGTCTGCTCGCCTTCACGCGTCGCTACGTCAACATTCCGCCCGACATCACCGCCGCAGGTAGCCTGAATGGTGTCGTGCGTTTCGACGGTCGTGTGGGTCGCGAACTACCCACGAGAGCGTATGCAGAATTCCGCGGCACCGGTGTCGGCTTCGCCAACGGCGAAGGCACTTTCGCCGGCGAAGGTATCGACCTCAGCCTGCGACTGCAGGCCGATGCACTCGCCGGCACGGCGTATGCGCTGCAGGGCGATCTGCAGAGCGGTGCCGGAGAGGCCTTGTTCGGCGACACCTACCTACGCCTCGGTAAATACCCGACCTCGATCGATCTGACAGGCCGCCTCGATGGCGAGGCGATCGACATCGAACAACTCAATGTGGCGCAGCAAGGGCTGGTGCGCGCGAGCCTCGCAGCCAACCTTACGCTCGGCGCCGCATTCATCGACACCCCGCTCGACCCCAACTCGGTGAAGGTGAAGCGCGCCGATCTGACCTTGCATGAACTGCGTTTCCCCGACGTTTACACGAGCTATTTGCAGACGGCACTCGCCGGCACCGCACTCGACTCACTCGACACGGCGGGCACAATCTCCGGTCAGTTACATATCGTTGACAACGTGCCGCAAGCCGCAGAGCTTCGCCTCACGGATCTGCGCGTGCGCGACAGCGAGGGCATGTTCCATCTGGATGGACTGAAAGGCGAGCTGTACTGGACCGCCGAAGGCGATGAGCCCGCCGCGCCATCGTTTATTTCTTGGGACTCCGGCGGCGCCTACGACATCGGCGGCGGTGGCAGCTCGATGCGACTCAGCCTGCGCGGCTCGACGGCTGCGCTGCTCGAGCCCGCGCGACTGCCGATCTTCGACGGCGCACTCAACATCCAGCAGCTGCGTATCCTCGACCCGGGGCAAGAGTCGATGCAGCTGGAGTTCACTGGCGAACTCGAACCGATCAGCATGGAGGAGCTCACCAAGGCGTTCGGCTGGCCAGCCTTCGGCGGAGTCGTCACCGGTCGTATCCCGGGCGTGCTCTACCGCGACAACAAAGTCACCGTCGCAGGAGATCTCGAGGCTGAAATCTTTGATGGCATCGTGCGTGGCAGCAACATCACGCTCAGTGACCCGCTAGGCCGATGGCCAAGACTCGAGGCGGACATCCGCGTGGAGAACCTCGACCTCGAAGCGCTCACACGAACTTTCGAGGTGGGCACGATCACCGGCCGCCTCGAAGGGGAGCTGTTCAACCTCGAGCTATTCGACTGGTCACCGACCGCGTTTGACATGTATCTCGGCACGCCTGCAGACGATAACAGTCGCCGCGAGATCAGTGTCGATGCCATCAACAGCATCGCCAACGTCGGCGGCACCGCCGGTACGGGCGTCGCGACGGCGATGCGCACCGGCGTGCTGCGTATTTTCTCGAAGTATCGCTACCAGCGGCTGGCGCTGCGCTGCGTACTCGAGGACGACATCTGCAATCTCTCCGGCGCGTCGATCTCGCCGAATCGGTACTATCTGCTCGAGGGCGCGGGCGTGCCGCGCGTCGATATCATTGGCAACACGGGCCGCGTTCGGTGGTCGGAGCTGCTCGAGCAGATCGAGTGGCAAATCCGCACCGGCGGCACCTTCGTCGTCGATTAGTCTGTTTCAACTTTGTGAGGTGTCGACCATGAAGACCCTACTGCGCCTTAACCTCTCGCTCGTCACGCTGCTGATTTCCGCCTGCGTCACCATCAACGTGTATTTTCCGGCGGGCGCTGCGGAGAAGGCCGCCGACGAGATCATCGACTCGGTCATCAAGGGTGCGGGCAAAGCGGCGCCGCGCGGTTCGGCTCCCGCCACACGTCCTACGCCTCCGCAATCCACGGTTCGACCCGCAGCCGAAACGCACTGGCTGGTGTCGCTCGCCGGTCGCACGCTGTATGCCCTCGTTCCCGCTGCGCACGCCCAGGGCGTCGATGCCAACATGGACGTGTCTTCGCCTGAGATACGCGCCATCACGGCCTCGATGCAGCAACGCTTCGGTCAACTCGAACGGTTCTTCGATGCAGGTGTGATCGGGCTTACCACCACAGGTCTCATCGAAATTCGCGACGCCAACGCGGCGGCCCTGCCCGATCGGGCACTGGTGCGTCGGCTCGTCGCCGATGACAACAACGATCGTAACGCGCTGTACGAAGCCATAGCCCGCGCCAATGATCGGCCCGAGTGGGAGGCAGACATCCGGCGGATCTTTGCGCAGCGCTGGATCGAGCGTGGCGCGAAACCCGGCTGGTACTACCAAAACGGCGACGGCAACTGGCAGCAGCGCTGATCACGAGTCGCCTTGACCCGCCAACGTCAACGCCTACTGCTGATCGTCGGAGGCCTGCTGGCGAGCATCGCCTTTGGCGTCGCGCTCGTCGTGGTGTTTCGCAATCCGCTGCTCAACTCCGCGCTGGTGCGTAAGGAAGTCAGCGCCGTGCTGCGCGAAGAGGTCGGCCGCAAAGTCGACTTGTCGGGCGCGCTGCGCATCGACGAGTGGCCGTGGGTGGAACTTGACGTCGGCCGTGGTTCGATCGCCAATCCCGCAGGCTTCGAGGGGCCGCCGCTCGCGCAATGGGATCTGATCGAAATGCGCTTCCACTACAGCACGGCTTATGAAGACGAGCCGTTGCTGTATGGCGTCATCATCCACGGCCTGAAAGTCAACCTGCTCATCGATGCCGCGGGCCGAGACAATTTCAGCGATCTCGGCTCCCGCGACCCGACACCACCGAGTGTGCCGTTGAACGTGCCACGAATCGAAATCCGCGACGCCGAGGTGAGCTTCACCGACGAGCGCGAGTCCACGGAACCAAAGTTTTCCGCACGATCGATCAAACTGCGCACGGGTACCGTGGAACGTGGGGTCGGGGCTGTCGAGGGCAAGCGCTGGCGCATCGCAGATATCGACTTGAGCGCCCAGCCACTCGATCTCGGTACCGCAGTACTGCGCGTCCCCGCTCTGTCGGTCGATGCAAACGTACCTTCGGCGCGGGTTCCCTCGGCAACGCTCAGCCTTGGCCCCATTCGTCTGCGCCTCAGCGATCTCGCCGTGGCTGCGCCCGAGGGCGCGGCGGTGCAGGGGTCGGGACGTTTCGCGCTCGATCCCGTGTCGATTGCCGCTGCACTGAAAGCCGCGGGACAGCAAGCACCCTTCGCCGCGAACTCGCCGTGGTTTCGGCTGCGCGAGCTTTCGGGCCGCCTGCGGCAAAGTCCGGCTGGGCTGCAGATCGATAATCTGCGCCTGGGCATCGACGATCTGCGCCTACAGGGCTCAGTATCGATCGGCCGTACCATTCGCTTTGCACTCGAGGGCAATCGGCTCGATCTCGACCGGTACCTCAGCGCACTGGCCGAACAGACGCCCGCTGCGCCGACGACGGGCTTTCCGGGCAAGACTTTGTTGGGGTTGCCGCTCGAGGGCTCCGTGCGCCTCGACAGCGCGGTCTCGGACGGGCTGCGGATGCAGGATGTGACCCTGGAGGTCACCGACCGTGGTCGCTGATGGCCAGCGCTAACCGGCGCTCACGGTGGCCGCTTTTCGGCGCCCGGACGGGGCTGCGGTCGACGGGCGGGCGGTGGGCGGATATACTCGCGCCCGGTTTTAACTGAGCCCTCAGGACCGCATCGTGAGCACGCAGGATTCCAAGTTTTTCAATATCTTCAGCCTCGTCCTCGGCATTTTGATCTTGATCACCATCCTGCTGTTCGCGTTCGCCCGCTCAGTCGGTCGGGACACTCAGCTCGCCCACGTGGAGAGCGACCCGAAGTATGTCACCGATGTGGAAAGCAATCTCACCTCGGGCCGTGTCGCTGTGGCCGGGCAAGACAACTCCGCGCTCGCCATCGCCCCGGCAGCGGGCGCCGTCGTCGCCACGCTCGCCATGCCGACGAGTGGCGTCGAGGTGTACGAGCAAGTCTGCGGCGCCTGCCACCTGAACGGCATCGGCGGCGCGCCGAAGTCCGACGATCGCGCCGCTTGGGCGCCGCGTATCGCCCAAGGAACGGCCACGCTCTACAAGCACGCCATCGAAGGCTACACCGGTAAAAACGGCGTGATGCCCGCCAAAGGCGGCCGCGCGGATCTCTCGGACGAACTCGTCCAGGCCGCCGTCGACCATATGGTCTCAAAAGCCAAGTAAGCGCTCGAAGCCGAACCCGGGACGCTGCAGGCCGGGCACCTTAAGGTCAGCATCGGGCCAGCGCGTCACAGGCTGGCGACAGGGCGCGGCGCAAAGCCAAGGCTTCGGCCAAGTGCGCCTCACCCACCGCGGGCTCGTCCGCCAAATCTGCCAAAGTCCGCGCCACTCGCATCGGCCGGTGGCGTGATCGCAGACTCAACCCCAAGGCATTGCCGGTTCGCTGCAACATCGCCTGCGCAGGCGTCGACATCTGGCAGGCACCCTCCAGTTCTGTGACCCCGAGCGCGGCGTTGAGCCGGCCCTGCCTCGCCTGCTGTCGGACACGCGCGCAGCGAATGCGCGCATGAACCGCGGAATCATCGGCTCGGCTGCTGCGCTGGTGCAGCGCAATGTCGGCCTCACTGACCGCGGATAAGGTCACCCGCATATCGAGTCGATCGAGCAAAGGCCCGGACAACCGCGCTCGATACCGTCCGACTTGCGCCGCCGTGCACTGACACCGTCGCGAGCCGTGGCCGTGATACCCACAAGGGCACGGATTCATCGCAGCGATCAGCTGGAAGGCTGCGGGATACTCCGCATGGGACCCGACTCGCGCCACGGTCACGAGCCCGGTCTCGAGGGGCTCGCGCAGGGCCTCGAGCACGCGTCGGTCGAACTCCGGTAACTCATCGAGGAACAGCACACCGCGGTGAGCCAGCGTGACTTCGCCGGGACGGGCTGCGGGCCCACCACCAATGATCGCGCTCGCCGAGGCGGTGTGATGCGGTGCGCGGAACGGTCGGCACGGGGCCCGCGGCGTGCGGCCCCGAACGATGGAATTGACTATGGCAACCTCGAGCCGCTCCTGATCGAGCAAAGGCGGCATGAGATGCGGCAATCGCTCGGCCAACATGCTCTTGCCGCAACCCGGCGGGCCCACGAGCAGCACGCTGTGACCGCCCGCAGCCGCCACTTCCAAAGCGAGCTTGGCCGAGTGTTGACCGCACACATCCGCCAAATGCAGCGCGCGAGGCAACGCGGCAGAGTCCTCTGGTGTCGCGGCGATCTCACCTACCTTGGGTAAGGGTTCGCGCCGCTCCAGATGTGCACACACCTCGAGCAAGCTGCCCGCCGCATGAGCCGCGAGCTCCGGGATGCAGTGCAAATCGCCCGCATTGTCGCGCGGCAGGATGATCGCGTGTCCCGCTTGGGCCGCAGCGGCGGCCGAGGGCAACGCGCCGCAAATGGCGCGCAACTCACCCGTAAGCCCCAACTCGCCGAGAACGTCGATCTGCTCGAGCGCAGTGCCCGCGGCGATTTGACCTGCGGCCGCGAGGATGCCGACGGCGATGGCGAGATCGAAGCGTCCGCCATCCTTCGGCAGGTCTGCGGGAGCGAGGTTGATGGTGATGCGCCCGGCGGGCAACTCGAAGCCAGAGTTGACCAATGCCGCTCTGACTCGCTCCTAGCTTTCTTTGACCTCCGTCGCCGGCAGGCCCACGATGTTGAAGCACGGCAAGCCGGCACCGAGATGGACCTCGACTTCCACGACCGGGGCCAACAGGCCGATCTGCGCCCGACAGGCGACCCGGGCGACTGCCATGGCTCAGCCGCCCTCGCGACCAGCCTTGGCTTCGGCCTCCAGCTCCGCGAGCCGTCGCTCGAGCTGCTCGAGCCGCGCGCGGGTGCGCTCGAGCACCTTGCTCTGGGCGACGAACTCATCGCGCGCCACCAGATCAAGCTCACTCAGGTTGGCTCGCAGCACCGCCTTGAAGTTGCGCTCGAGATCCTCGCGCAGGCCCTGCATGGCGGGCGGCAATACGGCGAATAACCGCCGAGCCAGTTCATCGATGCGAAATTCCATGGATCATCACTCCTGTGTCTGCCCCCAATTGACGCATGGGGCCGGTGCAAAGCGCCAAAACGGTGCGCGGCGAACAAGAAAAACGTCGAAAAGCCCGCCCCAACGCGGCTTGGACCCACCGCAACGGGTGGCACGGTTTCTGCAAAACCACTCAAGCCGAATGAGGCGGGCACAAGGATACCGTGCCCGCGGCGTGCGGCGCAGAGCGGCATATCCCCGCATTTGCCTGGAAACCGAACTTGGAAGGCTGTTATGGCGATGAAACTGATCACCGCGATCATCCGGCCTTACAAGCTCGACGACCTGGAAATGGCCGTGGCGCAGCTCGGCGTGCAGGGCATGACCGTGTTCGAGGTGCAAGGGTATGGCGCCGAGCACGGACACTCTGAGGTCTATCGCGGTGCGCAGTACCGCATCGACTTCGTGCCGCGAACACAGGTGCAGATCGCGGTCGACGAAAGCATCGTCGAACCGGTCATCGAGGCGATCGCTAACGTGACGCGCACCGGCAAAGTGGGAGATGGCCGAATTTTCGTATCCGGGTTGGCACAGGCGATTCGCATTCGCACCGGCGAGACCGGTGTGGCGGCCGCCTGAATCTTTGGCGAGCAGGGAGAGGAACATGGAAAAGACGACGCGATCGACACACGTAATGCGCCGCTGGCTGCAGTCCACTGCCGCCGTGGCCCTCGGCACGATGGCCCCCGCGCTGGCGCTCGCGCAGGACGCACCGGTGCCCGATAAGGGCGACACCGCTTGGATGCTGGTCGCGACCCTGCTCGTCGTGCTGATGACGATCCCCGGACTCGCGCTGTTCTACGGCGGCCTCGTGCGCTCGAAGAACATTCTCTCGGTGCTGATGCAGGTGATGGTCGGCTTCTCGCTGATCGTCGTCTTGTGGTGCCTTTATGGTTACTCGCTGGCATTCACTGAGGGCAGTGCGTTCATAGGTGGTACGGGCCGGCTGTTCATGAACGGCTTGTGGGACCCCTCGGCGGGCACGTTCGCCCTCGCCGCGACTTTCAGCAAGGGTGTCTACATTCCGGAGATCGTATTCGCTGCCTTCCAAGCGACCTTCGCCGGCATCACCTGCGCACTGATCGTCGGCGCTTTCGCCGAGCGCATGAAATTCTCTGCCGTGCTCATCTTCATGGTGATCTGGTTCACGATCTCCTACCTGCCGATCGCACACATGGTGTGGTTCTGGATGGGTCCGGATGCGTACACGGACGCGGGTGTCGTCGATGCGATGAACGCCAAGGCCGGTCTGCTCTGGCAGTGGGGCGCGCTCGACTTCGCGGGTGGCACGGTGGTGCACATCAATGCCGGCGTCGCAGGTCTCGTCGGCGCCTACATGGTCGGCAAGCGCGTGGGCTATGGCCGCGAGCCGATGCCGCCGCACAACCTCGTGCACACGATGGTTGGCGCCTCGCTGCTGTGGGTGGGCTGGTTCGGCTTCAACGCAGGCTCTGCGCTGGAAGCGGGCAACTTCGCCGCCCTCGCCTTCATCAATACGCTGCTCGCAACAGCTGGCGCAGTGGTCGCCTGGTCGATCGCCGAGTGGATCCTGAAGGGCCATGCCTCAATGCTGGGCGCCGCCTCCGGTGCCGTGGCGGGTCTCGTCGCCATCACGCCCGCAGCGGGCAACGTTGGGCTGATGGGCGCACTCGCCATTGGTGCCATCGCCGGCGTCGTCTGCCTCTGGGGCGTCACCGGTCTGAAGCGCTTGCTCAAGGCCGATGACTCGCTCGACGTGTTCGGCGTGCACGGCATCGGCGGCATCCTCGGCGCGTTGTTGACCGGCGTGTTCAATACGCAGGCACTGGGCGGCCCAGGCCTTGTCACCGACTGGGTGACCGCCAGCGTCGGCTCCAACCCGATCGCCGTGCAGGTGCTCACTCAAGCCAAGGCGGTGGGCGTCACGGTGGTGTGGTCTGCCGTAGCCGCGTTCATCGCCTTCAAGATCGCGGATCTGATCGTCGGCCTGCGGGTCGCCGAAGAATCCGAGCGCGAAGGACTCGATACCAACGAACACAACGAGCGCGCGTACACGAACTGATTACAGTAGTCCCCTCTAAACCCCTTGGGGCGGCGGTCTTGCGACTGCCGCCCTTTTTTTATGTCTGCCGTGTCGTGTGGCTGCATTGAGGCGACCGTACGCGGTCCCCGAGCGGCAGGCTGATAAGATGGCGTCATGAACGTCGGCTTTCTCGGTCTTGGCGCCATGGGCATGCCGATGGCGCGCAATCTGCACAAGGCGGGCCTGCTCAAGGCCGTATGGAATCGCTCGGCGGATAAATCCGCCACACTCGCAGCCGAACTCGGCTGCATCGCCGCCGCGAACCCCGCGCAGCTCGCCGCCGAGTGCACGGTGATGGTGATTTGCGTATCAGCCGATGCCGACGTGCTGGCCGTCGTCGATGCCCTGCTGCCCGGCATCCAGCCGGGCTCGCTTGTCATCGACTGTTCCACCGTGAGCGCCGATACGGCGCGCGCGGCTGCGGCGCGGCTCGGCGCTCGGCAGGCGGGTTTTCTCGACTGCCCCGTGAGTGGTGGCGTGGAGGGCGCGCAGAAAGGCACGCTCGCCATCATGTGCGGTGGATCAGCCGCGGATTTCGGGCGGGCCCAGGCTGTGCTCGCAGCAATGGGCCGCACCATCAACCTTTTTGGCGCCACCGGGGCAGGCCAAGCGACCAAGGCCACCAACCAGATCATGTGTGCCGGCATCATCCGCGCAGTCGGCGAAGCGATGGCGTTCGCTCGCGCGCAGCATCTGCCGCTCGAGCAAGTGGTCGAGACCTTGGGTCAAGGTGCAGGGTCATCGTGGTATTTCGTCAACCGCGCACCCAACATGATTCGCGGCAGTTTCCCCGCGGGCTTTCGCGTACGCCTGCACGAGAAAGATTTGAAGATCTGCCGCGACATGGCAGCAGCGAGCGGAGTGTCCTTGCCCGTTGTCGATGACGTACTGCGCGAATACGCCGAACTCATCGCTCAAGGTTATGGCGACGAAGACATCTCGGCGATTTACCGGCTCAAGTGGCGGCTGTTCGCCGAAGCGCCCTTCCGCAATCCGCCGAGCGATGAAATCTTTGCCTTGCTGCGACGTGCCCGCACCATCGCGATCGTGGGCCTCAGCGCCGACCGCAGTCGCCCGAGTTACGGCGTGGCGCGCTCGCTGCAGCAATTCGGCTATCGCATTATCCCCGTGACGCCCTCGGCAGAGAGCATTCTCGGTGAGCGCTGCGTGCCCACGCTCGCCGCGGCCGTCGCCGCACTGCCTGTGGGCGAGCGCATCGACATCGTGGATGTATTCCGCAGACCCGAGCATGTTGCCGCCCTCGTCGAGGAGTGCATTACGCTTCAGCTCCCTGCCTTGTGGCTGCAGGATGGCGTGATCGACGAGGCGGCGGCCCGTCGCGCCCGCGATAGTGGCGTATTCACCGTGATGGACCGTTGTCTGTTCCGCGATCGCGCTGCTCTGCCGTCATGAGTCTCGCCTTCACCAAAATGCACGGCCTCGGCAACGACTTCATCGTGTTCGAGGCGCAGTCGGAAGCCGAGCTGCCCGACACCGCGCGTTGGCGTGCGCTTGCGGATCGGCACACCGGTATTGGCTTCGATCAAGCCCTCGTCATTCTGCCGCCGCAAACGGCGGACACCACCGCCTACTACCGCATCTTCAATGCCGACGGCGGCGAAGTGGAGCAATGCGGTAACGGCGTGCGTTGCGTCGCCGAGTGGCTGCGTCGAGCAGGCCGTGGCGCCGGTGTTCGCCAGCTTCGGCTGGAGAGTCGCGGCGGCATCATCGAGGCGCAATTCACGGCACCCGGTACCGTGGCGGTGAACATGGGCGAACCGCGCTTTGCAACACAGGCACGAAACCACCTGCAAATCGATGGCCTCGACGTTGCCTACACCGAAGTCTCGATCGGCAATCCGCACATCGTGCTCGAAGTCGAAGACATCGACACGGCGCCGGTTGCCCAGCTTGGACCCCGACTCGAGTCACATCCGCGTTTTCCGGCCCGCACCAACGTGGGTTTTCTGCAGATCGTCGATCGTGGGCACGCGCGATTGCGCGTGTTCGAACGGGGTGTCGGCGAGACTCGGGCCTGCGGCACGGGCGCCTGCGCGGCTATGGCCGCCGGACGCAGGGCGGGCGCCTTCGATGAGCAGGTGGCCATCACGCTGCCGGGCGGGACCTTGTCGTTGCGCTGGCCTGGCGCCGGGGAGCCACTATGGATGACGGGGCCCGCGGTCGTGTCCTTCCGCGGCGAAATCGGAGATTGACTGATGATCTATGCCAAAGCCGTCAAGGAATATCTCGAAGCACATCCGGAATTCTTTGACGCCCACCCGCAGCTGCTCGAAACACTCACGGTGCCCCACGCACCCACGGGCGGCGCAGTGTCGCTCGTCGAGCGGCAGGTCAAGGTGTTGCGCGAGCGACAGGCCGCCAGTCGCGAGCGGCTCGCAGAACTCGTGCGCGTAGCCCGTGACAACGAAGCCCTCACCGGCCGAGTACACCAGCTGGCCTTGCGTCTGCTGCATGCGCGCTCGGCGGAGGAGGTCGAAGCACAGGTCGCAGCCTCGATGCACGAGGATTTCGCGGTGACCCCGATACGCCTACTGCGCGAAGTGCCGCAGACTGCAGGGCTCGACTCAGTGTGGAGCGCCGGCAGACCCCGTTGCGGACACTTCGCCGAAGCCCAACGACTCGCCTTGTTCGGCCCCCAAGCGACCGAATTGCGCTCGATGGCCATCATCCCGCTCGGCGCGGGCGCTGCGCGCGGCGCCTTGGTGCTCGGCAGCAGTGATGCGGATCGATTCAACCCCGGGATGAGCACGGATTTCCTGGTGCGTATCGGGGAGCTCGTAGCGGCCGCCCTCGCCCGCTGCGGAGTCGAGCCCGCGGTGTGAGTCCCGAAGCACTCGCTTGGATCGAGCGCTTCGGCGCGCATCTGGCGGGTGAGCGTCGGCTCTCGCCGCACACCACCGACAACTACCTGCGCGAGCTTGCCGCGTTAGCACGCTGGTGCGACGCGCAGCGTATCGTCGAGTGGACGCAGCTCGATAGTCAGCATCTAAGATTATTCGCAGCGCGCTCGCACGCCGGGGGACTCGCACCACGCAGCGTGCAGCGACGACTCTCCGCGGTGCGCACCTTCTTGCGCTTCCTGCAGCGCGAACGGCAATTGAGCGCGAACCCCGCCGCCGAGGTCCGCGCACCCAAGACTCGTCGATCCCTGCCGGGCACGCTCGATGTCGATCAGATGGCGCGACTGCTCGATATTCCGACGGACGATGTGCTCGCGGTCAGGGATCGGGCCATCATGGAGTTGCTGTACTCCTCGGGTCTGCGTCTCGCAGAACTCATCGCGCTCGATCTCGATGCGCTCGATACCACCGATCAAACGGTGCGCGTCACCGGCAAAGGTCGCAAAGTGCGCATCGTGCCGGTCGGTCGCAAGGCGCTCGAGGCCTTGCAGCACTGGCTGCGCGAACGCGGCGGACTCGCCGCGCCGGAGGAGCCTGCGGTATTCGTCGGTCGCAATGGCCGCAGGCTCGGTCCGCGTACCATACAAACACGCATCGCCCGGTGGGCTCGCCTTCAGGGCGTGCCACTGCACGTGCATCCTCACCTGTTCCGTCATTCGTTCGCCTCCCACCTGCTCGAATCCAGTCAGGACCTGCGCGGGGTGCAGGAACTCCTCGGGCATGCGGATATCGCCACGACTCAGGTGTACACCCACCTTGATTTCCAGCACCTCGCCCGCATCTACGATCAAACCCACCCCCGGGCGCGCAGGAAACCGCCGAAGGACTCGACATGAGCGACACATTCAATCCCCATGGCACGACCATCCTTGGCGTGCGCCGCAACGGCGTCGTGGCCATCGGCGGTGACGGCCAAGTCACCCTCGGCACCACGGTCATGAAGGGCAACGCGCGCAAAGTGCGGCCACTCGGTCAGGGCAAGGTACTGGGCGGATTCGCCGGCGGCACCGCTGACGCCTTCACCTTGTTCGAGCGCTTCGAGGGCAAGCTAGACAAGTTTGGCAACCTGACCCGTGCGGCCATCGAACTTGCCAAAGACTGGCGTGCCGATCGGTACCTGCGGCGCCTGGAGGCGCTGCTGCTGGTCGGTGATCCGCAAAAGTTGTTCGTGATCTCGGGCAATGGCGATGTGATCGAACCGGAACACGACCTAGTTGCCATCGGCTCGGGCGGTGCCTTCGCGCAGGCTGCGGCACGGGCGCTGCTCGAGAACACCGATCTGCCTGCGCGAGAGATCGTCGAGCGCGCGCTCAACATCGCCGCCGACATCTGCATCTACACCAACCGCAATCTGGTGATCGAGGAGCTGCGCGCGTGAGCAACCCAGTCACACCCGATGCCTCAGGTCTCACCCCGCGACAGATCGTTGCCGAGCTCGACAAGCACATTGTCGGTCAGGATGCCGCCAAGCGCTCCGTATCGATCGCCTTGCGCAATCGCTGGCGACGCATGCAGGTGAACGAAGCCCTGCGTGCCGAAATTACACCCAAAAATATTCTGATGATCGGCCCCACCGGCTGCGGCAAGACCGAGATCGCGCGGCGCCTCGCGCGACTCGCCCGCGCACCGTTCGTCAAGGTGGAAGCGACCAAGTTCACCGAGGTCGGTTACGTTGGCCGCGACGTCGACTCCATCGTCAAGGAGCTCGTCGAGGCTTCGGTAAAGATGACCCGCGAAGCGGAACTCGCGCGTGTGCGCGATCGAGCGGCCGATGCCGTCGAGGAGCGCATACTCGATGCGCTGTTGCCCAAGCCACGCATGATGGGTTTCTCCACCGACGAGCCGGCTGCTCCACGCGATGCCGACACTCGCCAGAAATTCCGCAAGATGCTGCGCGAAGGCTCGCTCGATGAGCGTGAGATCGAGATCGAACTTCGCAATCCGGTGGCCGGTATGGAAATCATGGCGCCGCCGGGCATGGAAGAAATGCAGCAGCAACTGCAATCCATGTTCCAGAACCTGGGTGCCGGCAAATCACGCCCGCGCAAGATGAAGGTGCGTGAAACAGCCAAGCTGCTGCTGGATGAAGAAGCCGGCAAATTGCTCAACGAAGAGGAGTTGCGCGCCGCGGCCGTCCGCAACGCCGAGCAGAACGGCATCGTGTTCATCGACGAGATCGACAAAGTCTGTCGGCGGCAAGACACCTACGGCGCCGATGTTTCGCGTGAGGGTGTACAGCGTGATCTACTGCCACTCGTCGAAGGCTGCACGGTCACCACCAAATATGGGCCGATCAAGACCGATCACGTGTTGTTCATCGCTTCGGGCGCCTTTCATGTGGCCAAGCCTTCGGATCTGATCCCCGAGTTGCAGGGCCGCTTCCCGATCCGCGTCGAACTCGAGCCCCTCGAAGTCGAGGATTTTGTCCGCATCCTGACCGAACCGGACGCCTCACTGACGACGCAGTACACCGCACTGCTGCAGACTGAGGGCGTGAGCGTGCAGTTCGCGCCAGAGGGCGTGCGCCGCCTTGCTGAGATCGCCTGCCACGTCAACGAGCGCACCGAGAACATCGGCGCGCGGCGCCTGCACACGGTGATGGAGCGACTGCTCGAAAGCCTCTCCTACGATGCCAGCGACCGCGCGGGCTCCAGCATCACCATCGATGCAGCCTACGTCGATCAAAGTCTCGGCGAGTTGTCCGACAACGAGGATCTGAGCCGCTACATCCTGTGACGGTCGCCGCGTGAACGATCTGGCACTCGGCTCGATCGTGCTTGCGGTGGCTGCGGTACCTGCGGCGCTGCTTGTGCTGCTGCTCGCGGATGTCGTCAAACTCGATGGCGCGGGTCAGCAACAGCGCTGGATCCGCCGCTCAACCGCCGTACTCGCCGTGCTCGCACTGCCCTCGATCGGCACTGCCGTGTGGGGCTGGGCGGGCGCTGCGCACCTCGAGCCGCTCTGTCAGGCCTACGCCGCGCCCGAGTTCCACGTTCGTCGCCCGATCAACGCAGCCACGTTACGCGTGAAGACCATCGGACTCGCCGCGGATGGGCTTGCGCCTGCATGGCTCGCGAGTCTTCGCGATCCCTCACTCGGTTTGGCAGCGCTGCACCGCGCCGGCGAGCCGTTGGCCGAGTCGGCGATGCTCGATCTCGACGTGCAACGTGTCGTACACCATCAAAATCTTTGGTTCACCGTCTCCATGGACCGGTTCCGGTTGCTGGATCGCGATACTGGGCTCACGCTCGCGGCCGGTGATGAACTCTGGATCGATGCCGGAGACACTCGCTATCACTGCGGCATCGGCAGCGGCGCCGGGCCGACGCGTCAGACGGAGTACCCGGGTGGCGATGGCGTCGCGCGCTTCCTGCGGCGAGCGCTGGCGGGACCCACCACGGCGAGCGGGTCCAGCGCTTCGAGCGGATCCAGCGCTGCGAGCGGGTCCAGCGCAAACGCCGGGCCAGACACCACCCGCTAAATCAAAAACCCGAGATTACGCGTCGCGAAATTAGTGATGCTCGGCGCCACTTTGGTGAGATCACTCTCGCCCACACCAAACCAACTGGCGAGCGTTGCCGCGTACTGATCCGCTGAGACCGTCGGAATGATGCGCCCGCCGCCCACGTCCAATGGACCGTTGATATCGAGTAGTGGGTAGTCACCATAGAAGCGACCACCACGCACCGCCCCACCGGCCACCAGTTGTACGCCGCCCCACGCGTGGTCGGAGCCATCGCCGTTCGAGGTCAGCGTACGGCCGAAGTCCGAATGCGTGAACAGCGTGACACTGTTCTCCATGCCGATCTCGGTCAGTGCGTCGTAGAACGACTTGATCGACGCACTGACGTTCGATAGCAGACCAGGCTGGTCGGCCACCAGATCGTCGTGCTGATCGAAGCCCCCGGTTGAGACAAAGAAGATCTGCCGCGACATCGAGAGGCTGCTGCGAGCCGCGACGAGCTTGGCCACGGTGCGCAGTTGCGTCTGCAGTGGCGAGAGCGTCGCGCCGGTGTTCGGCAGTGCGGCAAAGTTGTACGCACTACCCAAGGCACCGTTGACCTGATCGGCAAACTGCACCGCGCGCTGCTGAATGCGCGCAAAACTACGCTCGTAAGCGGTGTTGGCGGTCGCGCTCACCGAGGCGTTGTTGATGTTCTGCAGCGCCGTGCGCCGCCCGAGCCCGACGCCACTGGCGGCGAAACCCGTGAATGTCGCGGCGCCCGTAGCGCCCATCACATAAGGTCGCGCCACTTCGCCGGCTTGAAAATACGTCTGCCCGGCAAGCGACACATTCAGAGACAAGCCTTGAGATGAGGTCTGTGCATTGAGCACATCGGCCACACGCCCGGCCCAGCCGGACTTGAGCACAGTCTTGCCACGCAGGCTGTGCCACTGATCTTGCTGATCGTTATGCGAAAAGAGCTGCGGCGGCAGCGCGTGCCCGGTGGTGGTGGCGCTCTGATACTGCGCTTTGCTGGTTGGGCGCAGCAGCGGTCCGATGTTCGGCAGCACCGCGAGCTTGCCCGCATTGAAGAGATCCCGAGCGCCGGTCATGCTCGGGTGAAAGCCGAAGGTCGGATCGCCCGCGAGCTGACCCACGCGCGTGACGGGCAACAGCGCAGCCCTGTCGATGGCGAGACTCGAACTCGTACCACCGCCGCGCGCGCGGGAGTAGGCGTTGTACTCGGCGGTGCTGGTGGGCACCACCATGTTCCATGAATCGTTGCCACCGAAGAGGAACAGGCACACCAGCGCCTTGTAGTCACCGAAGCCGCCGACGCCACTCATCTGGGCATACACCGTATCGGGTGTGCGCCCGAAGGCATAGGCGACTCCGCCCGCGGCGGCGGCCTTGAGGAATTTACGACGTTGCCGGTTCAAGCCAGGATACTCCTCAGCGTTGCAACGCAAATTCGGGCGATGTGACAATCAAATAAATCGCATCGGCCGTTCGTGTGGCGAGGGCCGTCGTCGGATTCGTCGCCGGCACTGCCGTGCGCTCGATCTGCGCCTTGGTCTCAGCCTTCAATACGGACGACATCTGCGCGCTACCACCCAACAGCTTCTCGGCCACCCGATTGACGAGGGCCTCGGAGTCCGCGGCAATGGCGAGTTCGTCGGTGGTGTTGATGAACATGTCATCGGCGTTCAAGGTGGTGGCGAGCTGCGTGCGAGTGATCGACTGCACGTAAAAGAAATTCGCGATCTGGGTGTTCGCGTACTCGGTCGCGATCTGCATCTCCGGGGCGACCCGGCCGGCATCGGCGATCTCACCGGATGGCGCGTAAAAAGGGCTGAAGAAATTGAACACCGAGGGCGAAGAGCCTTGTGCCTGGCCGAACACCGCCGAGGCGCCGCCCGCAAAATTGCGCGCCGCGCCGATCTTGCCGCTCGCGGAGCGGGCGTTGTAGGCACGCCAGAGCTGCGTCAATCGCAGCAGCGGCTCCTTCAACTTGCCGGCGTAAGCGGCCTGCGCACCGCTCGCTGCGCCGCGTGCTTCGCTATCAAGCAGGATCGCGCGCACCACGACCTCGAGATTGCCGCGTCGCCCACTGCCATCGTTGTTGAACTTCTCGGCGACGCGCTGCACGTAAGCGGGCGAGGGGTTGCTGGTGACGAGCTTCTGGATCAACTGCCGGGAAATGAAAGGCCCGACGTTCGGGTGATTGAACACATTGTCGAGCGCGTCTTTTAAGTCCTGCGCGCCCGCCTGGTTCGCCGGAATCGTCGCGTTGGTCAGCGTCGAGCCACTGTAGGCCAACACGCGCTTCGTGCCGCTCTCGTGCTGGTCGGCAAAGAGCTGCATCGGTTTGATCTGGTTGTAGCCCGCCGTGGGCGCGAGCTGCGGGCGGGTATTGGCAAACGTACAGGTCGGCGCCGTCGACGGGCAGGCCCACTTCCAGCCCGTAAAGACTCGCGCGTAGCCCTCGATGATGTCCTGGTTATAGGTCGGGATCGGTTCGCCGCTGGCATCGAGCCGATTACTGCCATCGATGTTGAGTTCGACGAGCCCGATACTGAAGAGCTGCATCATCTCACGGGCGTAGTTTTCGTCGGGCCGAAGATTCGTACCCGCAACGGCTTTCTGATTACCGAGCATCGACAAGTAAACGCCCATCGCCGGATGCAACGTCACCTCTTCGAGCAAGGTTCGATAGTTGCCAAAGGCATTGCGCGCCAGCATGTCGTGAAAGTCGGCGGTCGCGTTCGGCAGATTGAGCAACGCGCCCACCTGCGAGACCACCATGATTTCAGACAGCGCAAACGCCACGCGCTGGCGTAACTGATCTTCGCCATAGACCACGTTGTTGAACCAGCCCTCGAGGCGCACCGCATTCAGGCTGCCGATGTTGAAGCCCTGCGGCACCGGGTTCGGATAGGCGATCTCGACCGCGGGCAACAGGAGCAATGCCGGCTTGGCGATCTGCGCATCGATCCAGCGTGTATAGGCCGTGTTCGAGTCCCCGAGCGCAATAAGCCGTGAGGCCTCGGCTTCGGTGGCACCGAAAGTGCTTTGATTGAGAAAACGGAACGCCTCAACCTTACTGATCGGCGGAGCGGAGACGCTTGCGCTCGAGGAGCCGCCCGAGGACGACCCACCACCGCCGCCGCAGGAGGCGAGCACCGCAGCCACGATGACGACGAGGACTCGCTGCAAGAACTTATTGGCTGAGCCGAGGCGACTCATCGCGCTGGGCTGACTCAGGCTGGCGCTGAAGCTACGCATATCGCCGAGCCTACACCGGCCGCTCGGTCGTTGCTACCGTTCGCAGACCACCGCGCGGCGCGCTGCGTCAAGAATGGTCAAGACTCGTCAGGAGTAGAACTGCGCGGCGAGCAGATCGAGGCGTTGTTCGAAATCGCCGCGCGTGGGCAGCAGCACGCAGCCGGCGGGCAATTCTTCGGCGCTCAACATACGCGCCGCGAAACCGCCGACCCACACTTCGCAGCGACCTTTCAATTCATCGGCGAGCTGCGACAACTGCAACAAGGCCGGTACTTCATTCTCGGGCATGACGAGCGACACGAGCACGGCTCGCGCGTCGACTTCGAGCGCAAAGCGCGCGATCTCGAGCGGCGGACAATCGACGCCGAGGTAGTGCGTGCGGAACCGTCGCGTCGCGGCCAACCAGCTACACATGAGAATGCCGAGTTCGTGACGCTCGCCCGACAGCGTGGCGAGCACGAGGCAGGGACCGTTATCTGAGCGAAGATAGCCGCGAGAGACCGAAATGATCAGCCGACGCACGATGTCGGTGACCATGTGCTCCTGCGCGATCGAGACCTCGCCGCGGTGCCAACGCTCTCCCACTTCGCGCACGAGCGGCACGAGGATGGTGTTGACGACTTCATTGGGGGGCAGCAAAGCCACCGCCGAGGTCAGCACTTCTTCCACACCCGAGGGGTCGGAGTGTTCGGCGGCGTCGATGGCCCGCTCCACATAAGACTGACCGCGAGTCGGGCCGGGGCGGGCCTGGCCGCCTGAGTCAGCCACCAACTTGGCGAGTTCATCCTCACCCAAGTGTGCGAGCCGGCTAATGGTGTGTCCAAGTTCGGTGGCCGTGCGCAACAGGCGCAGGCGGGCCACGTCGGCGGCCGAGTAGGTACGCCGGCCCGAACTATCGCGCGACGGGGTCACCACCTCGTAACGGCGTTCCCAAGCACGGAGGGTTTCGACTGTCAGGCCGGTGGCTTGGGCGACCGCTTTGATGGTGAATTGGCCGACGGAACGCGGTGATGAGACGGGTCTGTTCATGCCGTGTTCAACTCTTGTACAGCCTTACCATGTACAACATCTTGACAGGTTCTCATCCATCTGTCATCCTTCGCCCCGTTGATGTCAGCGTACGCAGGATCGCGTTACGCCTTTAAACGCCCAATCAGGAGTACTGCAATGACCCGTTTCAACGCCAAGATCGCCCTCACTACCGCCCTGCTCGCCGCAGGTTCGGTGGTTGCTTCCGCTTCCGGCTCGTCGGTTCTCGATATCGCCAAGGAGAAGGGTAACTTCACGACCCTCGCCAAGGCCATCGAAGTGGCCGGCCTCCAGGATGCCCTGACCGCCCAGGGTCCGGTGACCATTTTCGCGCCGACCGACGAGGCCTTCGCGAAGTTGCCGCCCGCCCAGCTCGAGGCGCTGCTGCGTCCCGAAAACAAGGACCAGCTGGTCAAGATCCTCACCAACCACGTGGTTCCGGGCAAGGCCCTCGAAGCCGACGACATGAAGCGCACCCGCAGCGCCAAGACCGTCGCCGGCGAAGAAGTGAAGTTCGAGCTCGTTCGTGGCCGCCTGCGCGTCGATGGCGCCCGCGTCACGGGTGACTACAACGCCGATAACGGCGTGGTCGTGGCCGTCGATAGCGTGCTGCTGCCGAACTGATTCGCTGACACCACATTGGAATCGGGCATCGCATCGCCGTGATGCCCACCCCTCCCAAGGACGGGAGGGTGGCAAGGATGCCAAACGTCCAAGGACGATCCGGGCGAGGTGGGCTGAAAGGTCCGTCTCGCCCGGGGCCGTTTAGGGCCCCTGAAAACCGTCTCCTCGGCGAATCCGCGCTCACTGATTCACGCCGCTCGCCAATCCACTAGGTGAGCATGAACCGCCGCATCGGGCGGCCATCACCGGCGCGTTGCTACGATGCCGCGCGATGTTTCCCACTACGACTGTCGGCAGTCTGCCGAAACCCGACTGGCTCGCTGAGCCCGAAAAACTCTGGGCCGCTTGGCGTTTGTCGGGCGAGGCCCTCCAACAGGCCAAAGAGCGCGCCGCGCTCGAGTGGCTTCGCGAGCAGGAAGCCGCGGGCATCGACATCGTGGGCGATGGCGAGCAGTTTCGCATGCACTTCGTACACGGGTTTCTCGAGGGCCTCGAAGGCATCGACTGGACGCGCAAGACGCGCATGGGCATCCGCAACAATCGCTACGAGGCGGACGTGCCCACCGTCACCGGGCCGCTGCACCGCCCGCGACCGGTGCATGTGCCGGACGCCGCGTTCATGCGCCGTCACACGACGCAGAAACTGAAAATCACCCTGCCAGGGCCGATGACCATCTGCGACACCCTCGCCGATGGCTACTACGGCCGGCGCGCCGACATGGCGATGCGCTTTGCGGAACTACTCAACGCCGAGGCTCGCGAAATTGAAGCCGCAGGCGCCGAAGTCATTCAATTTGATGAACCCGCGTTCAATGTATTTCTCGATGAAGTACGCGAGTGGGGTTTGCCGGCGCTCGAGCGCGCAATGCAGGGTCTGCGAGCGACCACCGTCGTGCATATCTGCTACGGCTACGGGATCGAAGCCAACATCCAATGGAAAGCCTCGCTCGGCGACCAGTGGCGGCAATACGAACAGATTTTTCCGTGGATCAATGCGAGTAGCGTGCAGCAGGTGTCGCTGGAGTTTGCCGGCTCGCGCGAGCCGCACGAGGTGCTACGGCTCTTGCCTGACAAGACGCTGCTGGTCGGCGCAATCGAAGTGCTGCCGGGCAAGCTCGAGAGCCCCGAAGAAGTGGCGCACAACATCCTCGAAGCGACGCGGCATGTGGACTCCGCGCGCCTCGTACCCTGCACCAACTGCGGCATGGCGCCGTTGCCGGCATCGCTCGCCCGCAGCAAATTGCAGGCGCTCGGTGCCGGTGCAGCGCTGGCCCGGAAACACCGCTGACACGGAGCGAAACGCACTGATGGATCTGCAACTCAACGGCAAGCGCGTGGTGCTCTGCGGTGCGAGCGGCGTACTGGGCCGGGCCATCGCGCGAACGCTCGCCGCCGAAGGCGCGCAGGTGGCTTTGCTCGGGCGCGATCTCGGTCGGCTGCAGGTCGAAGCGATGCAACGACCCGCGAATTTTTGCGCCATCGGTTGCGACCTCGGCTCTGCAGCCGGCACGGCACACGCCATCGACGAAGCGATCACCGCACTGGGGGGCCTCGACGTGTTTGTTTCGGCGGCGGGCGCTGCGCAAGGCGGCGTGTTCTGGGAAATCGACGATGCGGCCTGGCAACGCAACCTGGACATCAAACTATTCGGCACCATCCGCGCCTTACGCGAGATCGCGCCGCGCATGATCGAGCAACGCGGCGGACGTATCGTGCTCGTGGTGGGCAACTCCGCGCGTCAACCAGAACCGCGCATGCTGCCGGGTGCCGCCGCCAACGCGGCGCTGCTCGCCATCGTACGCGGCCTTGCCGAAGAGCTCGGTCCGCACGGCGTCGCGATCAATGCGGTGAACCCGGGTCCGGTCCGCTCCAGCCGATGGGACACGTTGATGCGGGCGGCGGCGAACCGCGAGGGTTGCACGCCCGCCGAGGCCGAGGCCAAGTTTCTCGAAAAGACGGCGCTGCGGCGCCTCGCAACGCCCGAAGAGGTCGCCACCCACGTGGCCTTCCTCGCCTCGCCCATGGCAGCACACCTGACGGGCACCTCACTCACCATTGATGGCGGCAGTACCAAGTCACCATGACCGACCAACTCGGCTATCGCGGCCGTATCGCGATCGTCATTCCGTCCACCAACACGAGCTGTCAGCCCGAATCCGAGCGCTTGCGTCCGCTGGGGGTCACGAACCATGTCGCCCGCATCAGCATCCGTGAACGACCGCTGACGAGCGAGCAGGCCTTTCTCGAGCATGTGCAGGCGATGCGCGATGGCATGCGCAGTGCGATCGACCAGGTGATGACCTGCCAGCCGACGCACGTGATCATGGGTGTGGCACTCGAAGCGTTCTGGGGCGGCGTCGCAGCGGCCGACGAACTACAGCGCGAACTCGCCGAACGCGCCGGCGTGGGTGTTTCCATGGGCTCGACTGCAACGGTCGCCGCGCTGCGCAGATTGGGAGCGCGCTCGATTGCCGTGCTCACGCCGCACCAGCCCCGCGGCGATGAACAAGTCCGTCGCTATTTCGAGGAAGCAGGGTTTGCGCTGCCGCGACTGATCGGCCTCAAGTGCCCATCTCCCGTACAGATTGCACATACCACCGAGCGGCAAGTCATCGATGCCGTGCGCGCGCTCGATGGCGACGATGTCGATGCGATCGTGCAGGTCGGTACCAATCTCGCCGCGATCGATATCTGCGCCGGGGCCGAGCGCTGGCTCGGCAAGCCGGTGCTGGCCATCAATGCCATCACCTACTGGGACGCGCTGCGACACTCCGGTATCGACGATCGAGTGCAAGGCTGCGGCTCGGTGTTGGAGCGCTTTTGAATCGTGATGATGGATAGACCCTGATGGACAGCGCGCAACGCGTGCTCATCGCTGGCGGTGGTCCGGCCGGAATGTCCGCCGCCTTGTTTTTGCTCGCCGAAGGCGTGCCGGTGACCGTGCTGGAGCGCAGCGTCACACCGCATGCTGACCCACGCGCCGCCACCTACCATCCACCCACCCTCGAGATGCTCGAAGCGTCGGGCGTCACTGCCGAGTTGCATGAGCGCGGTATCGTTGCGCGCCACTGGCAGTACCGCGACCGGCACAGCGGACTCGTTGCGCAGTTCGATCTCGGCGTGCTCGGCGCGGATACCCGCTATCCGTATCGCCTGCAATGCGAGCAACACAAGCTCGTCGCCATGCTGGAGCGACGCGTTGCCGAGCACCCACTCGCGCGCGTCGTGCACGGCGCCGAACTCGTCGGCGTCACGCAGACCGACGAGCGGGTGCAAATCGAGGTGCGCCACGCGCACGGCGGCAGTGAACAGCTACAAGGTCAGTGGCTGATCGGCGCCGATGGGGGACGCAGCCTGGTGCGTAAATCACAGGATATCGGCTTCGAAGGCTTCACCTGGCCTGAGCGCTTTCTCGTCATCACCACCACCTTCGACGTCGCCACTCTCGGCTACGCGTTCAGCTCCTACACCATGGACCCGATCGAGTGGGCTGCCACCTTCAAGGTGCCGGGAGAAGACGAGCAAGGCATCTGGCGCTGCGTGTTCCCGACGCGACCCGAAGACGCTGAAGACGTATTGCTGGACTTTGGGCGCGCGGCAGAGCGCCTCGCCGCCTTTGCCCCCGAGAGCGGGCAAGGTCGCATCCTGCACACCAATCTTTACGCTGTTCATCAACGCGTCGCGCAAACCTATCGCAAGGGGCGCGTGCTGCTCGCCGGCGATGCGGCGCACGTCAACAATCCGCTGGGCGGTATGGGTCTGAACTTCGGGGTGCACGACGCGCACAACCTCGCTCATCGACTCGGTCGCATCTGGCGCGGTGAAGCGGGCAGCGAACTGCTCGATCAATACGATCGACAACGACGTGCCGTGGCCGAGCGCTATCTGCAAGCTCAAACGATTACCAACAAACAAACGCTCGAAGAAACGGACGAGCAGGCGCGACAAGCCCGGCAAGCTGCCATGCGCGCAACCGCCGCTGATCCACAACAGGCGCGCCAGTACTTGCTGAGGACCGCCATGATCGAGGGATTACGCGCCGCTGCAGCGATCGGCTGACAGGCGCGATAAACCCGTACGTGCGCTGCCAGCCAAGCGCGCTAGAATGAGCCTCGGGGGTTGTCGCGCTCAGCGCGACGTGTACAGGGCAGGAGTGGGCACACGGTGATCTGGGTCAAGCGTATCGGCTGGGTTCTGGGGTCGCTGCTTCTAGTGCTGCTGCTGTTCACGCTCGAATTCATGCACTTTGGCGGTCAGTTCACCGCTTTACCGACAGCCACCCCAGGCGCCTGCTCGCGTATCGCGCTCGCCGCCAGCGCCGAAGACATCCAGATCGATCGCAGTCGTGGCATTGCGTATCTGTCGGCGCTCGACCGGCGCGGACTCGTCGAGGGTCGCGACGTACAAGGTGACGTGCTGGAACTCAATCTGAACGACGACGGCGCGACGCCCCTCACCGCCTTGGCGGCACGACCTGCAGATTTTCGGCCGCATGGCATGTCGCTCTATCGCATGGGCGATGGCATGCAGCGGCTGTTCGTCATCTCCCATCCCGCGGGCGGCGGTCACAGCATCGAAATCTTCGAACAAGTGGGCGGTGGCGCGTTCCGACCGGTCGCGAGCATCCGGCATCCGCTGCTGCTCTCACCGAACGCCATCGTCGCGGTGGGCCCTGAGCAGTTTTACGTGGCCAACGACAAAGGCGCGACCAACGGTCTGCAGCGTGCCGGAGAGTTCGGGCTGCGCCGCGGCCTGTCGAAGCTCGTGTACTTCGACGGGCAGGACATGCGCGTCGTCGCCGAGGGCTTGAAGAGTGCGGTAGGTCTTGGCATCAGCCCCGACGGCCTGCGCCTGTATGCCGCCGAAACGCTCGGCAAGCGCTTGGCGGTCTACCGGCGCAATGCCGGTACAGGCGAGCTCGTGTTCGACAAATACGTGCCGATCGCCGGCTCGCCCGACAACATCAACGTCGACGCCGACGGTGAGGTCTGGGTCGCCGTCCACGCACGGCTGCTCGATCTGGTACGTAACTTCGGCGACGCAGGGCATGCCTCGCCGACGCAGATCATGCGCTACGTCGAGACCGCCAAGCCGCCGCTGCGCACGCTGTATGCGCAGGATGGTCGTGAGATCTCGGCGGGTAGCGTTGGAGCGGTCTTCAATGGCACGCTGCTCATCGGATCGATCACGGAACGCCACGTGCTGCGCTGTCGGCTGCCCTGACAGGCCACCGACTTCGCAGCGGGCGCAGCCGCACAACAGAACACACGGGGGATCACGCACATGTCACTGAACCGACGCCAATTCGTCGCCAGCACCGCAGCCACGGCGGCCGTCGCGAGCCTGTCCACCACAGCCTGGACGGCAAGCAGTGGTGATCCCGACGTCATCGTCATCGGTGCGGGCCTCTCGGGGCTTGAAGCCGCCGTCACGCTCGAAGAAAACGGACTGAAGGTGCGCGTCCTCGAGGGTCGCCAGCGCGTCGGTGGCCGTGTCTACACCTTGTTCGACCTGCCGGGAAATCCGGAGGTGGGCGGCAACAGCATCGCCAACGCCTATGGCCGCTGCCTCGCCGCCGCCGAGAAATACGGCATCGAGGTCGTCAATGTCATGCCTCGCCTGATGGCCAATCGGGCGGGACAGGAGTTGTTCCTCGGCGGTGAACATATTCCGCTCAAGGACTGGCCAACCCACCGTCGCAACCCGTTTGCGGCCGACATGAAAAAGCTGCCGCCCTGGGCCTGGGCGGATGCGATGTTCAAGCAGCACATGCCCTTTCGCGACCTGCAGAACTGGTACGACGAGGCGCATGCGCAATACGAACTCTCGATCCACGAGTTCCTGTCTTCAAAGGGCGCCACGGACGCGATGATTCGGCTCGGCTACGACACCAACATCGCCTACGGCACCACCGCCTACGACGTATCGCTGCTGCAGCAGGCGTTCTCCGATCACTGGCAGAACGTCAATCGCGGCGCGATCATGGCGTTCTCGCGTACGGGTGCGGTGAATGCACCGACGCCCGGCGCAGCACCAGCGGCGCCTCCTGCAGCGGCTGCGCCTGCATCGCCCCCCGGCATGACCGGCGGCAACATCCTCATCGGCGTTTTCAAGGGCGGCAATCAACGTCTGCCGATGGCCATGGCGCAGCGCCTGAAAGGCGATCTGCTGCAGGGCAAGCGCGTCGTCGCGATCGAGACCTCGGCCAACGGTGCCAAAGTGACCTGCAGCGACGGCTCGGTACATCGCGCCAAAGCGGTCATCTGCTCGATGCCATTCTCGACGCTGCGCAACGTGGCACTCGATCCGTTGCCGCCGCCTGTACAAAACAAGGCCATCCACACGCTCGGCTACATTCCGATCACGCAGTTCCACGTGCTGGCAAAGAAACCGTTCTGGGAAACTGATGGTCTGTCGCCCTCGATGTGGACCGATGGTCCGCTCGGTCTCGTGCTCGCGCAGAAGTTCGGCAAGACCGACACCGAGGTAACGAGTCTCACCGTCTGGTGCCGCGGCCTCAATGGGCTTTACATCGATCGCTTCAACGTCGAGGACGCCAAGCGGATGATCATCGCCGAATTCGAGCGACTGCGACCGGCCTCGAAGGGCCTGTTGAAAGTCGGTGCAGTGCACTCTTGGACGACGGATCCGTTCTCAGCGGGTGACTGGGCGATTTTCCACCCCGGCCAGGTGCGGGAACTGCGCGCGGCCATTGCGCAGCCGCATCAGCGGTTGTTCTTCTGCGGCGAACACACCTCCATCGGCAGCCGCGGCATGGAAGGCGCGTTCGAGTCAGCCGAGCGCGTCTCGCTCGAGGTGCTCGGGGCGATTTGATCGACTCGCGATCGACGCGCTACAAGTCGCCGCCGGCGCCGCGCCAACTCGGCTTCGGGTACGGATCCTCCTTGGCGGGCTTCGGCTTTACGGTCGACTTGCTGCGCCAAAGAATCAGCCACCAGAAGCCAAAGAACGATAGCGTCATCCAGCAGAACTCGTGCATCCCCCAGCGCTCGACCCCGAGGCGCGCGAGATTCTCGAACAGAATGAACACGACGGTGAACGCCACAGCGCTCGCCAGTGCGCCAAGTTTCCACGCTCCGGAGCGATTACGGCCGCGGATACCGATGATCCACCAAGCCGTCAGGTAGAACACCGTGTACAGGTTGATCAGCACCAGCCAAGTGGGCTTCGGCGCATTCAACCAGTAGTGGTTGACCCAGAACGCTCCGGCGCCGAAGAACGTCAGCAACACGTAGCGCCACTCATCGAGCGGCTCTTTCAGCAGCCGCTGCCAGAGCCAGACCAGAAACACGTACACCGTCCAGGTACCGAAGATCAGCTCATAGAACTGCACCTTGCCCTGCCAGGCATCCTCAAGCGGCGGCATCCACATTGGCGTTGTCCCCCCGAACACTGCAACGTCAGACCATACCTGTCGACCATAACGACTCAGCGACCGCGGTGTGACCGTGACGCACTCCGGTGGCCAACCAATGGAACGGCTGCCGCGGCGCGAGTATCCTCGGCAAAGCAAAGGGGGGTCGCATGCCAAATGCCGGAATCACGGGCTGGGGAAAGTGCCTGCCGCCGTGCACGCTGTCGAACGCCGACATCGCCACATTCCTCGAAACCTCGGACGAGTGGATCACGAGCCGTACCGGCATCCGCGAGCGGCGTGTGTCGCACACCTCTCTCGGGGATATGGCCTACGTCGCCGCGATGCGCGCGCTCGCCTGCGCGGGGCTTGAGGGCAAAGACATCGAGCTCATCGTGTTTGGCACGACCACTCACGACGACCAGTGCCCGAACATGGCCTCCGGCTTGCAGCAGCGCATCGGTGCCGATGGCTGCGCGGCCATGGATCTCAATACGGCCTGCACGAGTTTCCTGGACGGACTATCGGCCGCCACAGCGCTGATCCGCAGTGGCGTCGGGCGTACGGCGCTCGTGGTCGGCGGCGAACTGATCTCGCCCTACCTCGATTGGAACGATCGCAACGTCGCCGTGCTCTTCGGCGATGGCGCAGCAGCGGTGGTGCTGCAAGCCACTGAGGATAACGAGGGTCTGCTGCTCGAGAAACTCGGCTGCTACGGCGAGTCACGCGAGATCCTTCGTATCCATGGCATCGGCAGCGCTTACGTCCATCAAGGGCGGCTGCTGGGACGCACCGAGTGGCAGTTCGAAGGTCAGGAAATCTTCAAGAAGGCCGTCAACGGCATGGGCCTCGCCTGCGAAGACGTCTTGCGCCGCGCCGGCAAGAGCCCCGACGACATTGATCTCGTCATCCCGCATCAGGCAAACCTGCGCATCATCGAATCGGTGGCCAAGCGCGCCGGGGTACCCATGGAGCGCGTGCACGTCAACGTGCAGCGCTACGGCAACATGTCCGCTGCCACAGTACCCACCGCACTCTGCGAAGCGCTCGAAGAAGGGCGCGTCAAGCCGGGTGCGCTGCTGCTGATGCCGGGCTTTGGCGGCGGTCTGACGTTCTGCGCGCATCTCGTGCGCTGGGGCGGGCGCACGACGCCGCTTGGCACCACCGACATCGATCTGCCGGCGCCCACACGCAGCGCCCTCGACATCGTCCAACGCTATCGCAGCGCACGCGGCGCGGCACTCGCGCCATGACCGCCACAGACCCCCGCCGTCGCATGCTGCCCGTGGTGGCGATGGCGCTGTTCATCGACTCACTCGGCATTGGCATCATCATTCCCGTGGCACCGCAGCTCGTGATGGAGCTCGCTGGGCTCGGCCTTGCCGATGCGGCGCCGATCGCCGGTTGGTTGACCCTCGCCTACGCCTCGATGCAGTTCGTGTTCTCGCCCATCCTCGGCAATCTCAGTGATCGCTACGGACGCAAGCCGATTTTGCTCGCCTCACTCGCGGCGCTTGCCGTGGATTACGTACTGATGGGCTTTGCGCCGACCCTCGCCTGGCTTTTCGTCGGGCGCATCATCGCCGGAATCGCTGGTGCGACGTTCGCGACCGCCAACGCCGTGGTGGCTGATGTCATCCCACCTGAACAACGCGCCAAATATTTCGGCATGAACGGCGCGGCATGGGGCATGGGCTTCATCGTCGGTCCCGCGGTCGGCGGTCTACTCGGCGACTTCGGCTCGCGCGTGCCCTTCTTCGCTGCCGCCGCCTTCACAGCGCTGAATTTTCTGATCGCGCTCGCCGTGCTGCGCGAGACGCTGCCCGAGGGCAACCGCCGCGAATTCTCGGCACGCCGTGCCAACGTACTCGGTGCGCTGCGCTCGATGGGTCGCATCCCCGGCGCTCTGATCCTGCTGTTCGTTATCTTCATGTACCAGATCGGTCACGACACACTGCCCTCCACCTGCGCGTCGATGACCATGGCGAAGTTCGATTGGGACGAGCGGGGCGTTGGCATCTCACTCGCCGTGCTCGGACTCGGCACGGCAGTGGTCCAAGGAGGGCTCGTGGGGCTCTTCACGCGCAAGCTCGGTGAGTATCGCGCGGCGCTGCTCGGACTCGTGCTCGGTTCAATCGGCTTCTGCGGCTATGCGCTCGCCGACACGCCGACCATGCTCTTTGCCAGCGTGCCGCTGGCCTGCCTCATCGGCCTTGCCATGCCTTCCATGCGTGCGCTGCTCTCGCAGCGCGTGCCGGCCAATGCCCAAGGCGAGTTACAGGGTGCGATCAGCGGAATCGTCGGTTTCACGGCCATCGTCACGCCCTTCAGCATGACCCACGTGTTCAGCATCGCCACCTCCGGACCGATGCACTTCCCAGGCGCACCGTTCGCCTTGGCCGCCGTCTCGCTGCTGCTCGGGGCGGCAGTGCTGGCCACGGTGGCGCGCCGCAGCGCCACCGCCGCGACGCCGGGCGCCTAAACCCCGCCGGCCCAGACCACCCGCCGCCCGCCGGCGGGTGGGTCTACCAATGAAAAGGCCTGCAGGAGCGATCCTGCAGGCCTTGGACGTCGCGCGCCATGAACAGCGCGACTTACTTCTTGGCGGTGCCCGCCTTCTTCGCCGCGCGCTTCTTCGCGCGAACCGGGTCCTTCGGACGCGTTTTGCCGAAGGAACCCTGATAGATCTTGCCGCGACGGCTTCTGGAATCTCCCTTGCCCATCTCATCCACTCCACTGTTTGCCCGTCACGCTGACGGCCGGGCGCAAGTGTAGGACAGTCAGCGGTAGCGCGCCATCAGCTTCTCGAGCTGCCGGGAACCCGGATTCAGGGCCGAGAACGGCAGCTGATTCAGCGGCTGATCCGGCGTGCGGTTCAAGGCATGAAACTCGGTGGCGACCGTTGGCCGACAATGCAGCAAGCCCGTCAGGTACTCGTTCTGCGCGATGTGCTGCTGGACGTAGTCGTAGGAGGCATGGGCATCGGTGGGGTCGTAGTCGGCCGCCAACTTGCGCAGCAGCACGCGACTGCCATCGTGCAGCATCACGCTCATCGCCTCACCCGCGGCGTAATCTGCCGTGATCTCCCGCTGCTTTGGGACGAAATCCGCCTCGACCACGGGCTCGTAGTTCTCGCGCGTGAAAGCGTAACTCTTGGTGGAGCCCTCGTGGTCATTGAAGGTGACGCAGGGCGAGAGCACATCAATCAGCGCGAAACCCGGATACTTCAGTCCCGCCTGAATGAGTGGCACGAGCTGAGCCTTGTCCCCGGAGAAACTGCGCGCGACGAAACCCGCACCGAGGTTCATGGCCAGCAACACCGGATCGATAGGCGGCTGCTGGTTCACTTCGCCCTTCTTGGCCTTGGTGCCGATGTCCGCCGAGGCCGAGAACTGTCCTTTGGTGAGTCCGTACACCCCGTTGTTCTCGATGATGTACAGCATGTTCACGTTGCGCCGGATGGCGTGGCAGAACTGCCCGAGACCAATCGACAGCGAATCACCATCGCCCGAGACGCCGATGTAGTAAAGATCGCGGTTGGCGGCATTGGCACCCATGGCGATCGAAGGCATGCGACCGTGCACGGAGTTGAAACCGTGTCCGCCACTGACGAAATACGCCGTGGTTTTCGATGAGCAACCTATGCCCGAGAGCTTGACGAGATTCTCGGGACGCACCGAAATTCCCCAGCACGCTTCGATGATGCCCGCAGTGATCGAGTCGTGGCCGCAGCCCGCACACAGCGTGGACAGTGCCCCCTCGTAGTCTCGACGGGTAAGGCCGAGCTCGTTGCGCGGCAGCGAGGGATGCGAAATCTTTGGCTTTGGAATGAAAGTCATGACACGACTCCCGCAACGGCACGACGACCTTCACCGAGATCAGCGAGCACGCCATCGACAATGAACTTGGACGACACCGGCAGGCCGCTGTAGTGCAGTAGCGAGCGCAGCTTCGACTTCTCGACCCGCGACTCCAGCGTGAGCAACGAGCGCAACTGCGCGTCGCGGTTTTGCTCGACGACGTAAAGCACCTCGTGATCGGCGAGGAATTTCTCGACCTCTTCACTAAAGGGAAACGCGCGAATGCGCAGGTAGTCGAGTTGGACGCCGCGCGCCTTGAGCACATCCAGCGCCTCATGCACCGCGCCATCGCAACTGCCGATCGACACAATCGCCGCCTTCGCATGGCCCGTACCCTCGATGACGGGCTTTGGCACGTAGCGTTTAGCGGTGGCGAACTTGCGCAACAGGCGATCGAGCACGAGCTGGTATTCGGCCGAATCCTCGGTGTAGGTACCGAGCTGCGTGTGCCCCGAACCGCGCGTGAAATACGCGCCTTTCGGGTGTACACCAGGGAAAGTGCGATAGGTGATGCCGTCCTCGTCTTTGTCGAGGTAACGATAGAACTTGTCGATCTTCTCGAGTTCTTCCTTGCCGAGCACCTTGCCCCGATCGGGCTGATAGTGATCGTCCCACTGCAGATCGCGACACATCCAATCGTTCATGCCGATGTCGAGATCCAGCAGTACGAGCACGGGGGTCTGCAAACGCTCCGCCAGATCGAAGGCCTGCACGGCCATGTAGAAGCATTCTTCGGGATTCGCCGGGTACAGGCAGACGTGCTTGGTATCGCCGTGTGAGGCATAGGCTGCAGCCAGCACATCACACTGCTGGGTACGCGTCGGCATGCCGGTGGAGGGCCCAACACGCTGCACGTCGAACAACACGGCTGGAATCTCGGCGTAGTACGCGAGACCCAGGAACTCGCCCATCAGCGAGACGCCCGGTCCAGAGGTTGCCGTGAAAGAACGGGCCCCGTTCCAGTTGGCGCCAAGCACCATGCCGATGGCGGCCAGCTCGTCTTCTGCCTGAATGAAGGCAAAGTTTGCCTTGCCGGTCTGCGGATCGATGCGCAGCTTGTCGGCGAGAGACTTGAAGGCGTCCATCAGCGAGGTAGAGGGTGTGATCGGATACCAAGCCGCCACCGTCGCGCCGGCATACACGCAGCCAAGTGCTGCGGCGGTGTTGCCGTCGATCATGATGTTGCCGCGGGTTTTGTCCATGCGCGCCACGCGCAGTGGCAGCGGGCAACTAAAGTGCGCCCGCGCGTAGTCGTAGCCGAGCTGTATGGCCTGCATGTTGGAATCCACCAACGCGGGCTTCTTGGCGTAGGTCTCGGCGAGCAACTCCCGGATACGCTCGAGATCGAGGTCCAGCAGCGCCGCCAGCACACCAGCGTAGCAGATGTTCTTCATCAGGATGCGTGTACGCACCCCCTTGAAGTGCTCGTTGCACATCCGCGCGAGCGGCACGCCGATCACCGTGACGTCATCACGCTTCAAGAGCGCCGGACGCGGCCAAGTCGAGTCGTAGATGAGATAGCCACCAGTCGCCACCTCACGCACGTCGCGAGCATACGTTTCGGCATTCATGCACACCATGATGTCGACCTTGCCCGAACGCGCCACGTAGCCGTCCTTCGATACGCGGATCTCGTACCACGTCGGCAAGCCCTGGATGTTCGAGGGAAAGTAGTTCTTGCCCATCACCGGGATGCCACTGCGGAAGATCGACTTCATCAACAGCGTGTTGGCACTCGCTGATCCGGTCCCGTTGACCGTGGCGATCTTGATGACGAAATCATTGATTCTATCGTCGCTGGCCATGCGCGCCTCCCGCCTCAAACCGCGTGGTCGGCCGCGTGCGGCCACTTGACCCAGGATTTCTGCATATCCCACGCCGCGGTGGGGCAACGCTCGGCGCAGAGCCCGCAGTGCACACAGACATCCTCGTCCTTGACCATGACCCGCTGCGTGAACTTCAGCGCATCACTGACATACAGCGCCTGCGTCACGTTGGTGGCCGGCGCCTTCAAGCGGGTACGCAGTTCTTCCTCAGGGCCAGCGGCTGTCATCGTCAGACAATCGACCGGGCAGATGTCGATGCAGGCATCACATTCGATGCACAGCTTGGCGTCGAAGACGGTTTGCACGTCGCAGTTGAGACAGCGCTGTACCTCGGCCGCAGCCTGCTCGGCGGTGAAGCCGAGTTCGACCTCGATGTTGATTTTCTTGAATCGCTCTTTGAGCGATACGTGCGGCACGAGTTTGCGCTCGGTCATGCTGTAGTCGTTGGCGTAGGACCACTCATGCATGCCCATCTTGCGGCTTTGCAAATTCATGCCCCGCGGCGGCCGCTCGCTGACCGGCTCACCCAAGCAGCGCAGGTGGATCGAAATCGCGGCCTGATGCCCATGCTCAACGGACCAGATGATGTTCTTCGGACCAAAAGCGGCGTCGCCACCAAAAAAGACGCCAGGCCGAGTGCTCTCGAAGGTCACGGAGTCGACTTTCGGCACATCCCACTTATCGAACTCGATGCCGAGGTCACGCTCGATCCAAGGAAAAGCATTTTCCTGACCGATCGCAAGGATCACGTCGTCGGCGGGGTAAAACTCCTCGCCTGCCAGACGCTCGGCGACGATGCGCCCGCGGGCATCAAGCTCGTACTCCATCACCTCGAACAGCAGGCCCGTTAGCCGACCGTTCTCGAGGACGAAACTCTTCGGCGAACGATTGATGACGATTTCCACGCTCTCGGCCTCGGCATCCTCGAGTTCCCACTCGGAGGCCTTGAAAAATTGCCGCGGCTTACGTGCCATCACCTTGACGCTCTGCGCACCGAGCCGCAGCGCGCTACGGCAACAATCCATCGCCGTGTTGCCAACGCCGATGATCAATACGTTCTTACCGACACTCTGCACGTGCTCGAAGGCGATCGACTCGAGCCAAGCGATGCCGATGTGTACGTTGGCGGCAGCCTCGTTGCGCCCGGGGATGTTGAGTTCCTTGCCTTTCGGGGCTCCTGAGCCCACGAACACGGCGTCGAAGCCGCCCTCCTCGAGGAGCGCACGGAGCGAGTCGATGCGTTGCCCGAGGCGCAAGTCGACGCCCATGTCGACGATGGTGCCGATCTCTTCATCGAGCACTGCGGCAGGCAACCGGAACGAGGGGATGTTGGTGCGCATCAGCCCGCCTGCCGTGGCGAACTGCTCGAAGATGGTGACCTCGTAACCCAGCGGCATCAAATCGTTGGCGACGGTCAGTGAGGCACAGCCCGCGCCGATGCAGGCGATCTTCTTGCCGTTCTTTTGCGGCGGAATCGCCGGCAGTCGATCGCGATACTCATCTTTGTGATCGGCCGCCACGCGCTTGAGGCGGCAAATCGCGACCGGCTTCTCCTCCACCCGCCCGCGCCGGCATGCCGGCTCGCAGGGCCGGTCGCACACCCGCCCGAGAATGCCCGGAAAGACGTTGGAGTGACGATTGACGAGATAGGCGTCCGTGAAGCGCCCTTGCGCAATCAACCGGATGTATTCCGGCACGTCCGTATGGGCCGGGCAGGCCCACTGGCAATCCACGAC
>JBJTBK010000254.1:0-7400 GCA_046091245.1 Nevskiaceae bacterium
GCACAGAAAACGATGCTAAAACACAACAAATTCGGCAGCGATCCCCGACGCGCCGGTAGCCTCGGCAGAATCCCCGCAATTCATCCGCGGAACTGGCACAGAGATCGGACACCAAAAATTCGATCTCATTGGCGAGCGCGACTTCGGGGCGCGTCTCGCGCCGGCGATCGAGCGTTACGATGAAACGCCGACCTGTTCGATTGCTATCGAACAAGGCAGGCTCACGATCGCTGACGCCAAGCAGCACTCCGCCAATTCGAAGCGCCCCGTCCTGGCACTCGACGGAGGCCGCCAACGAGGCGCGAGCGGCATCGCCGAGATCGATCTCCGACTGCCATCCATCGCTGAGCTGCGCATCCCAAGCCGTGACGTGCAGTCGGTAACCATCCTGAACCGTGTATACGTGGGCGCCGCACTGGCGCACCCACGCATTGGTGGGCATGGACACGCCGGCACCAGCGGAATCGCGCCAAAGTACGTCACTGGTTTCGGTCAGCAGACGTTCAGCCAACACCGTGTCCTGCTCGCTCCGACGCTGCAGTCGCCAGTTTCGGCGACTCGCGAGGGCGCCCTCCTGCGCAACGATGACGTATCGGGTCGCGGTAACAGGATCGACCGTCGTGGACGATACGGTACCCACCGCCACGGGCGAGACGCCCGCCGTACTCGCCGGTGTGCCAGTCAAAGATATTTCGAGACTTGACGACCGCGCGAGACCGACTCGGGCTGTCGAGGGCACAGCCTCCGCCGAGGCTACGCCAAAATTCACAACGCTGGTCGCGGCTGCAGTCACATCGAAATCTTTGACCGTGACACCACCTGGCCCCGTACAGGTCAGGCTGTAGCGCCGCGCCCCGGCTCCAAGCCACAACCACTCGCCTCCCGATGCAGCCTTCTCGCCACGCCATGCACCGCTGGCGACGCAACTCGTTGCTCCCGTTGCATTCCAGGTCACCTGCACGCGATCGCCTGCGCGCAGCGCCGCAGTGCTCGTGCACTCGTCCCTGTTGCCGGCATCGGGCGTCGCTGCGCAGTGCACAACGCGTACGCGGTTATTCCGCGTATCGGTGATCAGCAGGTTTCCGCGCGAGTCGACCGTCAGTTCATCCCAATTCAGGTTATCGAAGCGCGCCGCCGTTGCGAGCCCGCCATCGCCGCGGAAACCGCGTTCGCCGTCGCCGGCTATCGTGGAGAGACGACCGCTTGTACGGTCGATCTTACGGACTCGATAGTCGTCGACATCAGTGAAGAAAATCGTACCGGCAGAATCGAGCGCGAGACTTCCGGGTATGTTCAAGCTCGCCGACGCCGCCAACACATTCTCACCCGCATACCCTGAATTACGATTTCCAGCGATGGTTGTGATCACCCCGGCGGTGTCGACCTTCCGAATGCGATTGCTACGATCCGCGATCAGAACACCGCGGTCGCGGTCGACCGCGATGCCGGACGGATATGCGAGTCGAGAGGTAGTGGCCGGCCGACCATCGTCCGCCTCGCCGCAACACTCTCCCGTGCCCGCAATGGTCGTGATGATTCCTGTCGTCAAGTTGACCCGGCGGATACGTAGATTACCGGGCTCTGCGATCAGCAGATTGCCATCCTTGTCGAATCGCAGTGCGCCGGGCTCGTTCAATATCGCTGCCGTCGCTGCCCCACCATCGCCACCAAAGCCCCTCGACCCGTTACCCGCGACCGGCGTTATCCGACCGTCTGCGGCATCACGCCGCCAAACGCGATTACTTGGGCGGTCAGAGAAGTAAAGGTTGTCGCGACTGTCGAAAGTCAAGCCTCCCGGACCAACACGTAACCCCGGCAAAACGCTGGTAACCACGGAAGTCACCACGCCCGACTCTGCATCGATCCGGCGAATGCTGCCGTTGTCGTAGTCACCGATATAAATATTGCCTTTGGAATCCGTCGCGACACGGGTAGGCCCATTTAAAGAGGCGGAAATAGCGACATCACCATCCCCGGCCAAATTCGAGGGCAACGCGCGGATGATCGATGTAATCGTATTCGCAGATATATCGACACGACGGACGCGATTACCCTCAAAGTCGGTGAAGGTCACGCCTCTTTGTTCAGCGAGCACGTCAATCGGGCGACCACTCAGCCGGTTTTCTGTAGCCTTCATGTCATCGCCGTACACCGAGCCGTCACCCGCCACAGTCGTGATGACTCCCGCTGCATCCAGCCGCCTGACGCGGTAATTGGCGGCATCGGCAATGTACAGATTGCCCACGGTATCAACGCTGACCCCGTGCGGGGCACGGAGCAAGGCCGAGGTGCCCGGACCACCGTCACCGGAGTACCCGGCGGCACCGGTACCCGCAACAGTTCGCACCGTGTTGTTGGCTCGATCTATCTTGCGAATTCTGTGCTGCTCCATCTCACTGAGATAGATGTCGCCGCGGGCATCGATCGCAAGCCCGAATGGCGCCATGTCGGCCTGCAATGGATTTCCACCATCGCCTGAAAAGCCTGTGTTCCCAGTTCCGGCCACGGTGGTGATGAGCCGGCTTGACGCATCGATTCGCCTGATTCGTGCGTTACCCCAATCGGTGACGAAGAGATTTCCTGCCGCGTCAAAGGCGATGTCCGTTGGGCGCTGGAGGGTCGCGAGACTGGCCAGACCACCATCCCCCGAGAACGAGCCCTGTCCTGTACCAGCATAGGTGCGAATAACGCCGGTCGCTTGATCAACCACCCGCACCCGATGGTTACCTTGATCGGCGATGTAAAGATTGCCTGCGGCATCGAATGCGAGATTGGTCGGGTAGTTCAACCGCGCCTCGACAGCCGGGCCCCCGTCGCCAACGAAGCCGCCCCTGCCAACACCCGCATAAGTGGTCACGACGCCGGTGGTCGCATCAACACGTCGCACGACGTGATTGAACGCCTCGGCCACGTACAAATTGCCGGAGGCATCACGTGCAAGCCCGTGTGGACCGCGCACGCTGGCCTTCGACGCGATCACCGGGTCCCCACCGTAGGCTTCGGGCCCCTGTCCCGCGAGGGTCGACATGGTCCCCGCCACAGGTCTGCGCACCGTCAAAGAAATCTGCGGGCCATTGACAGTCGTCGCAGCAGTCGTAATAACGGTTACCTCGTCGCGGGCTGTACCGACAGCACCATCGCAAGTCAGCACAAAGCGCGTGCTGGCCGCCGTCAGCGCGACTGTAGTCTGAGTACCACTGATGGTTCGCGCTCCGCTCCAGTCGCCACTCGCAAAGCACCGAGCCACACGCTGGGACGTCCAATCGAGCCTTACCGTTTCACCGGATCGAACACTCGTGGCCGAAGCGACAAGGCTCACCGTCGGTCGCGCGTCGACCACCGCCACCGAGACACTCTGACTGACAGAGCCTGTCGCTCCGATGCACGTCAGCACGAACTCGTTCGTGGGCCGCGCATCTAGGGCTACGGACTCTTCTTGGCCACTCGTCGCCTTCGCCCCGCTCCAAGCACCACGCGCCACACAACTTGTGGCGTTGGTCGCAGACCCGGTCAGTCGAACTGTCTCACCAAATTTCACCGTAGTGGCACTGCTGGTCAGCGACACAGTCAGCGGATTGGTGACAACATTTGCTCGCGTCGAAATACCGCTGGTCGTGCCACCGGGGCCGGTGCAATCGAGCTTGAACTCCTGACTGCCCGTCGTCTTGACAAGAACCCACTCGCCGCCAGCCGCGTCCTTCGTGCCACTCCATCCGCCACTGGCGCTGCACGATGTTGCACCGAGTACGTTCCAGCTCACCCACACACGCTGACCGGCATACAACGAATTCGACGGCGTGACGCACTCAGACACCCAGCCAGGCTGCGGGCTCGCCGCGCAGCGCACTATCCGAACTCGGTTATTGGCGCGATCGGCAATCAACACGTTGCCGACTCGATCAGCGAGCACCCCTACAGGCACGTCGAGCCGGGCTTGGGTCGCGGGCCCGCCATCGCCAAAAAATCCGCTGAGTCAGTTGCCAGCGACGGTCGAGATGCGTTGGGTGGCCGCATCGACTGTGCGGACCACGTGACTGCTCCAATCGACGATCAGCAAATTGCCCGCTGAATCCAAGGCAATGCCGTGCGGGTTTCTCAGGGACGCAGCTGTCGCTGATCCTCCATCGCCCGAGTAACCATAGCGGTCGCTTCCAGCGACGGTGGTGATGGTTCCCGTTCGGGCATCGACGCGCCGCACACTTTGGTTATTTCGTGCTGCGATATAAAGATTATCGACGGCATCGACGGCAAGACCCATCGGCCAGCGCACCGATGCCAGCGTCGCGGGCCCACCGTCGCCCGTCGAGGCATCACGGCCGTCACCCGCATAGGTAGTGATGGCGCCCGTCTCTGCGTCGATTCGACGCACCCAATGGCGATTGTGCTCAGAGACAAATACGTTACCGCGACTGTCGACGGCGAGCCCGCCGTAGGCGTCCGAGAAGCCTCTGATCAGAGAAGACTCGCCGGTCGCCAAATTGATCTTAATGATGCGCTGCCCCTCACACTGATCCGCCGCATACAGCTGCTGACGAGCATCGATGGCGATGGCGCCCGGGCACCCGCCTTGCCAGATCGACGAGATCGCGCCCGTATTGGCATCGATCCGACGGATCGCTCCGTTGCCACGATCAGAGAAATACACGTGGCCGCTCGAATCCTGCGCCATTGAGTTCGGTCTACGTAAAGACGCTGCCGTCGCCGGGCCGCCGTCGCCATCAAACGTCGGCGCCCGATCACCCGCAACGGTCGTGATGACCTTGGTCGCCAGATCGAACCGACGAATCTGTCCGCGACTGGCATCAACGATGAGTAACCCGCCGCTGCGATCCAGTGCCATACCATGGACACCACCGAATATCCGACCATCGCACCCGGCGATGACCTCCATCGTAGTGGAGCCCGGCACTAGTCGGCGTATCCAACACCACGAGGCATCAGCCACGTAGACACTACCATCCGCGGCGATGGCCAGGCCCGCGGGCTCCGCAAAGCTCTTCGTAGGCTCACCACCTCGAGACCCATCACCTCCCACGGTCGTGATCACTCCCGTCGAGCGCGCCACCTTTCGTACGCGTTGGTTGCCAAAATCGGTGATCAGCAGGTCGCCGGCGTTATCGCGCAACACCCGCCACGGACGATTGAGTCGCGCAAGCGTTGCTACCCCACCATCACCCGAAAACCCCGACTCCCCGCTGCCCGCCACTGTCGTCACCACACCCGTCGCAAGATCGATGCGGCGGATTCGGTGGTTGGAATGATCTGAAATCAACAGTGCCGCCGGACCATCGAAGGCCACATCGACGGGATAATTGAATTGGGCGCGCGTCGCTGCCCCTCCATCGCCGGAGTAACCCCACTGCCCCGTGCCAGCGATCGTAGTAATCACACCAGACGTGCTGACGCGTCGAATGCGGGCATTTTGGGTATCGGCAACATATAGATTGCCGGATCCATCGATCGCGATACCCAAGGGGTAATTCAGTAAGGCCTCCGTGGCTGCGGCGCCATCACCCGAGTACCCCTGCTCACCCGTGCCCGCAACGGTCGTGATCCGTCCGCTCGCAGCATCCACACGCCTAATGCGGTGATTTTGGCTGTCGGCAATAAACAGATTGCCTGCCGAATCGACTGCAACGGCCATCGGCGTGCTGAGACCCGCCCCAACGGCCGGGATGTCATCGCCGTTGTATCGCGAGGGACCGACTCCTGCGATCGTCGAAATCGTGCCGGCTAACGGTGATGCGGTGACTTCAAAGCTCGCGGCACGCGGCACCTTGGTGCTCAAGGTCACATCGATGTCGGCACTGCGCGAGCCGCGCGGCCCGGTGCAAGTCAGCGTGTAGCGAGTGTCTGCGAGTAATGGCGGCGTGACGAATTCACCGCTCGTCGAGCGGGCACCCGACCAGCCGCCACTTGCGACACACGCCGTCGCTTTACCGCTGCTCCAAACGAGGCGCGTGGTCGTACCGAGGGGTAATCGTGAGGGCTCGGCGGTGAACACAATGGTCGGTGCGCTGTTGCCGGCCTCGACCGTCACTTCGCGCAGCGTCTCGCGGCCAGTGGGTCCCGCGCAGGTCAGCGTGAACTTGCGAATACCCGCGGTGAGCGCAACCGACTCTTCACTGCCGCCCGACGCCTTCGCACCGCTCCACGAGCCACTCGCGACGCAGCTCACTGCATCCGCCGAGCTCCAGAACAGCCGCACCCGCTCGCCCTCAGCCACGAGCGTCGCGCTGACATCAAGTTTCACCGCAGGACTACGCGGCGCGGCGGCCGCAACCGTGATCGCCGCCTGTCGAGTGGCGACACTCGAGTCAGTTCCGCAACTCAGGCTGAACGCCTCGACGCCCGCAGAGGGAACCGTGACCCACTCGGCACCGCTCGCGCGCTCCGTGCCGCTCCAGGCCCCGCTCGCCGTGCAGGGCTCAGTTCCGTTCGAGGACCACACGAGTTGCACGCGATCACCCGCCACCACGGGGCGAGATGCGTCACAGTCCGAGACTGTACCGGCATCGGCAGCGGTCGCGCAGTGCACGACTCGGACGCGGTTGTTCATCGAGTCGATGAGATACAGATTACCCGCTGGATCGCGTGTCACGCCTTGCAAGGTATCGAAGGCGGCCGCCGTCGCAGGCCCGCCATCGCCCGCAAAGCCACGAGCACCTGAGCCTGCGATCGTGCTGATCCGGCCGGTCGCGCCATCAATGCGCCGAACTTTGTTTCCGTCTTGTTCCGTAACGAAAACGTTTCCAGCATCATCGCTGGTAACCGACATCGGCGCCTTGAGCATGGCGGAGCGGGCGAGCCCGCCGTCACCGCTCGAGTCGTAACCTCCAGTTCCTGCCAGCGTGTTGATCGTGCCGTCGCGCTCGATGCGGCGCACGCGCTGTCGGTCTCGGTCGACTACCAGCAGGCGCCCCACTCGATCAAAGTGTAGCCCGCGAGGCCGACAGATCACCGCATTGACGGCCGGCCCACTATCGCCGACGGAATCGCAATCGCCATTACCCAGCACTGTCGTGATCACCCCGGTCTTCCCATCGACGCGGCGAACGCGAGCGTTTTCCTGATCACTAATAAAAAGGTTGCCCTCGGCATCCACAGCGACGTCAAAGGGATAACTTAACTTCGCTCGCGCCGCATCTCCCCCGTCGCCCGCAAAACCCTGCTCGCCCGTCCCGGCAACGACGCGTCTTGTTCCCGTATTGAGATCGATGGCCCAGACTTTGTGATTCCAGTGATCGGTGGCGTAGAGCACGCCCGTCGCGCTGATCGCCATGCCTGAGGGACGCATATCATTCACCAGCGTCTGGATGACACCGGACTGCGCATCGATGCGCCGAATTCTTTGATGACGCGGCGTCTCGCCAACATACAGATTACCGCGCAGATCCCGC
>JBJTBK010000255.1:0-9961 GCA_046091245.1 Nevskiaceae bacterium
GCCGAACGGCTTGCGCGTGTTGCTCCCCGTGGGTGCGGATGTCGGTCAGGTTCGCGGCGTACTGCGCCGCTTGTGGCCTGATCTGACGATCACGAGCTTCCAAGCGTCCTCGGGGCCAATCGTCCAGCTGGTATTGACTGCAGCGCAGATCAAGGAGCGTCAGGATTACGCCATCTCGCAGAACCTCACCACGCTGCGCAACCGCGTCAACGAGCTCGGCGTTTCTGAGCCTGTCGTGCAGCGACAGGGTCTCGATCGCATCGCCGTGCAGCTGCCCGGCGTGCAGAACTCGGCCGAGGTGAAGGATCTGCTCGGCAAGGTGGCAACCCTCGAGTTCCGCTTGGTCGACACGCAGAACAACGTCTCGGAGGCTGTGCAGCGAGGTCGTGCGCCGTTTGGCTCCAAGCTCTACGACACCCGCGATGGCCTGCCGACGCTGCTCAAGCGCGACATCATCGTCACCGGTGATCAGCTCGTCGACGCCACGACCGCCGCGACGGAACAGGGGCCAGGGGTGTCGGTGCGCCTTGATGCCTCGGGTGGTGAGGAGATGCTGCGCGCGACGCGCACCAATCTCGGCAAGCCGATGGCGGTGGTGTTCATCGAGCAGCGCCGCGAGGAAATCGAGGTCGCGGGCGAGAAGGTCCAGCGCACGATCAAGGAAGAGAAAGTCATCAACACCGCCACCATCCAAGGCGTGTTCTCGACCAACTTCCAGATCACCGGTCTTGGCGTCAACGAAGCGCGGGATCTCGCGTTGCTGCTGCGCGCGGGTGCACTCGCCGCGCCGCTCTTCGTGATTGAAGAGCGCGTCGTCGGCCCGGGCCTTGGCAAGGAAAACATCGAGAAGGGCACGACCGCGCTGCTGATCGGCATGGCGCTGCTGTTCGTTTTCATGCTCGTGTACTACCGCACGTTCGGCGTTGTCGCGAACATCGTGCTGCTCGCCAACGTCATTCTGCTGGCCGCATTGCTGACGCTGTTCAAAGCAGCCCTCTCGCTGCCCGGCATCGCCGGCATCGTGCTCACTGTCGGCATGGCGGTGGATGCCAACGTGCTGATCTACGAGCGCATCCGCGAGGAAATCCGCAACGGCGTGACGCCGCAGACCGCGATCGCCAAGGGCTTCGAGAAGGCGTTTTCCGCTATCGCCGACTCCAACATCACGACCTTGATCGCCGGCATCGTGCTGTGGGCGCTCGGCACCGGCGCGATTCGCGGCTTCGCCGTGGTGCTCTCGCTCGGTATTGCGACCTCAATGTTCACCTCGCTGCTCGGCAGCCGAGCCCTGCTCACGCTGATGTACGGCGGTGCCCGTCGTCCGGCGAAGTTGTCGATCTGAACCCTCTTCGGGGAATCACGCCATGGAATTGTTCAAGAGCAACAGCAAGATCGCCTTCATGGGCTCCCGCAAGCTCTGGTACGCGGTGTCCACGATCCTGTTCGTGGTGTCGTTGGCCGCACTGTTTACGCGCGGTCTGAATCTCGGCGTGGATTTCACGGGCGGTGTCACCGTTGAGGCCAAGTTCCCCGGCGAAGCTCAGCCCGAAGTGCTGCGGCGTGGCCTCGAAGCGGCCGGTTTCGACGATGTGCAGGTGCAAAATTTTGGCTCTTCGCGCGATGTGGCGATCCGATTGCCACCTCCTGAAGGCAAGACGGCCGATGAGGTGCGCACCGCGATGGAGAGCGTGCTGCGTCGGGTGGATGCCGGTGTCGTGGTCAGCAGCCTCGATTTGGTCGGGCCTCAGTTCGGGGCGTAGCTGCGCAACGACGCGGTGATTTCCCTGTTTGACACGCTCGTAGTTATCTTCATTTACGTGTTCTTGCGCTTTCACGCCTGGCAGCTTTCGCTCGGCGCGATCATCGCGGCGATCCACGACCCGGTGATCGTGCTCGGTTTTTTTGCTCTCTCGGGCATCGTGTTCGATCTGTCCGTGGTCGCCGCATTGCTGGCGGTCATCGGCTACTCACTGAACGATACGGTGGTGGTGTTCGATCGGATTCGCGAGCGCTTCGAGGCCAACAAGCGCTTGCAGCCCGCTGAAGTGCTGAACCAGTCAGTCAATCAGACGCTCTCCCGGACGATCATGACGAGCTTGACCACCCTCATCGTGGTGGTCGTGCTGTTGCTGCTCGGTGGGCCGGTGCTGCAAGGGTTCTCGGCGGCGCTCGTCGTCGGCATCCTGATCGGCACGTATTCCTCGATTTACATCGCCAGTGCGGTGGCACTGGATGCGGGTTTGACGGCGGAGAGCCTCTTCCCAACCCGGAAGAAGCTCGCCATCGACGACATGCCCTGACCCGATAGGGTGACGCCGCAGTAGCGGCCGGCGCACGTCCGCCCCTACAATCGGAGCCACACCTGAGGGGGGTTCCGAATGAACTGGCGCATCAAGCCGCTCGACGAGATCATTGCCACGGCCGAGAAGAAGAGCCTCAAACGCTCGCTCGGTGCCTTCCAGCTCACCATGATGGGGATCGGTGCCATTATCGGCACGGGCATCTTCGTGCTCACCGCCGAGGCGGCGCAAAAGGCGGGCCCCGGCATGATGGTCTCCTTCATCGTCGCCGGCTTTGTCTGCGCCGTGGCCGCGCTCTGCTATGCGGAGCTCTCATCGATGGTTCCGGTCTCCGGCTCTGCCTACACCTACTCGTACGCAGTGCTTGGTGAGGTGATCGCCTGGATGGTCGGTTGGGCGCTGGTGCTGGAGTTCGCGGTGGCGGCGAGCGCGGTGTCGGTGGGATGGTCCAACTATTTCGTCGGTAATCTCGAACGCATGTTCGATATCGAGCTGGCAGACACCTTTACGAAGGGTCTGTACGCCGGCGGGTTGATCAATTTGCCGGCGGCGGGCATCGCAATGCTGGTGACGGCCTTGCTGGTTGTCGGAACCCGGGAAAGCGCGACGGTGAACGCCTTCCTCGTGCTCATCAAGGTCGCCGCGCTCGTGCTGTTCGTCGTGCTCGCCATCCCGGTGATCAACGGCGAGAACTTCAAGCCCTTTGCCCCGAACGGATTCTTCGACTCGGGCGGACTCGGCATCGGCATCGCGGGTGCTGCGGCGTCGAGTTTCTTTGCCGATGTCGGTTTCGATGCCGTGGCGACCGCGGCTGAGGAAACCAAAAACCCGCAGCGCAACATCCCGATCGGTCTGATCGGCAGCCTCGCGATCTGCACCATTTTCTCCCTGCTGGTTGCGGCCGGTGCCGGGGGCTCGATCGGTGCGCAGCCGGTGTCCGATGCCAGCGGTGTGCCGCTGTCGCCGGGGCGCGAGTCGTTCTTGGCGTCCTGCGCGCAGCCTGACAACGCGAATCTGCTCGCCTGCAGCGATGAGCCGCTCGCCCACGTACTCGACATGATCGGCTGGGGCAAGATCGCTCAGCTGCTCGCGCTCGCGGCATTCCTCGCGCTGCCCTCGGTCATCCTCATGATGTTGTTCGGTCAGACGCGTATTTTCTTTGTGATGGCCCGCGACGGCTTGCTGCCTTTCGGCGACACCCTCTCCAAGGTGCATCCGAAGTTCGGCACGCCCTATGTCGTCACGCTAATCACCGGTGCTGCGGTCACGATCTTCGCAGCCTTCTTCCCGGTGGGCGTACTCGCCGACATTTCAAACAGCGGCACGCTGTTCGCGTTCCTCACGGTGTCGGTGGGTGTCATGATGTTGCGTCGTCGCGAGCCCAACCGCCCGCGGCCATTCAGCACGCCTGCCATTTGGGTGGTGGGTCCTTTGGCCTTTGCCGGCTGCGCGTTCCTGCTGTTCTCGTTGCCGATGAAAACGCAGTTGACCTTCCTGTTGTGGACAGGCGTCGGTCTGCTGGTCTACTTCGCGTACGGCTACCGCAAGAGCCCGCTCGCGAACCGCTGAGTCGCTGACCCCGTGGCCACCGCTGCCGACATGGTCGGGACTGCGGTGTTGGATTTCGAACGCAAGGCGGGCGAAGCTGCATGAGTACGCCGGCCTCGTCCCGCTGGCCATGGATCTTGCCACTCGTGGCTTGGGTGGTAGTGGCTGTTTCTTTAGGGGACTTCCTACGATGCCTGGCCCTTGCTGGTCGTGGCGTTGGTAGGCGCCATGCTCGCTGCCGTGCATCACGCCGAGGTGATCGCCGAGCGGGTCGGCGCGCCGTTTGGCACGCTGGTGCTTACCGTGGCGGTCACTATCATTGAGGTGGCGTTGATTGTCGCGCTGATGCTGGCCGACAGTGAACCCAACATGCAGTTGCCACGCGACACCGTATTCGCCGCAGTGATGATCATCGTCACAGGCATGGTGGGGCTGTGCTTGCTGACGGGCGGTCGGCGTCATGGCGAGAACACCTTCGGTGAGCTCGGTGTCAGTTCAACGCTCTCACTCGCGATGGGCTGGACGCTGGAGTTGGGTCTGGGTCAGAGCGAAATCGTGCTGCTGGTATTGGCGTTGCTCGTTTCGAGCCTGTAAGTTGCCAAGGGCCGAACCATGGTGCGGCACGGGGTGGTGCACCTCGTGCTGTTCGCCGTGTATCTGTTCACGACCATCGTGCCCTGACGATCGCGCCCTAACGGCTGTGCTTACGCGCGCGGCGCGGTTAGCCTTCGCGCAACGAGTCGGTGAGATGAGGCGCGAGCAGCGAGACGAGTCCTTCGTACACCCGCGGTGAACCCGCGATGATGTTGCCACCATGTGTGTATTCGCCGCCTGAGAGTGTGCCGACTCGCCCGCCCGCCTCTTCAACGAGTAGCGAGCCGGCCGCGGTGTCCCAAGGACCGAGCCCAATCTCGAAGAATCCATCCGTGCGACCCGCTGCGACGTAAGCGAGATCGAGCGCTGCAGAACCGGGTCTTCGCACGCCAGCCGTTGCCAGCATCACGTCCTTCAGCATCGCGAGGTAGGTGTCGAGGTAGCGCGTGTTCGCGCGATACGGGAAGCCGGTGCCGATCAGCGCGCCGTCGAGACCGCGCAGGTTGCTGACGCGCATTCGCCGATTGTCGAGATGGGCGCCATCGCCGCGTGAGGCGGTAAAGGTCTCCTGGCGCATGGGGTCATGCACCACGGCGTGATCAATACGACCGCGTACACGGCAACCGATGGATACGCAAAACTGCGGGAACCCATGGATGAAGTTCGTGGTGCCATCGAGCGGGTCGATGATCCACTCGATCGGGCCGCTGCCCGAGGCGCCTGTCTCCTCACCAAGGAAAGCGTGGTCCGGGTAGGCGCGGCGGATCATGGCGATGATCTCGGCTTCGGCAGCTCGGTCCACTTCGGTGACGTACTCGTTGCGCCCTTTGGTGGAGACCTCGAGCGACTCGAGCCGGTTGAGGCTGCGGACGATGACGTCGGCCGCCCGGCGTGCGGCGCGCACGGCGATGTTCAGTAGTGGCTGCATGCTGGCAAAGAGCGTTCGAAAAGGACGCTAGAATACCACGCGTGATACCCGCCGCCGCCGACATCCGTGTAGTGCTTGTCGAAACCTCCCACCCCGGGAATATCGGGGCCGTGGCGCGCGCCATGAAAAACATGGATCTTGGTGATCTCGTGCTGGTGCGGCCCAAGAGTTTTCCCGACTCCGAAGCGAGCGCCCGCGCATCGGGGGCTACCGACGTGCTGGAGCGGGCCCGCGTGGTCGATACGCTCGAAGCGGGTCTGGCCGACTGTGGTTTGGTCGTGGCGACGACGGCACGCGAGCGCGATCAAAACATCCGCGTACTCGATGGACGTGACGGCGCGGAGCGCATGGTGGTGGAGGCCGCGCGTGGACCGGTGGCGCTGCTCTTTGGCAACGAGCGCACGGGACTCACCAACAGCGAGTTGTCTCTGGCGCATCTGCTGCTGCGCATCCCCGCCAACCCGCAGTACACCTCGTTGAATTTGGCGATGGCAGTGCAGCTGGTCACCTATGAAATCTACCGGGCGCGCGGCGCGAAGTACGTGCAGCCGGAGTCGGCCGTGCCGCTGGCGCGTGCGGCCGATATGGAGCGGTTCTACGTGCATTTGGCCGAGGTGCTTCAGCAGATCGACTTTCGCGATCGCACGGCGAGCGGCACGAACCTCATGGAGCGGATTCGGCGCCTGTTCAATCGCGCGGAGCTCGATCAGAACGAGGTCAATATTTTGCGTGGCATTCTCACCGCGGTGCAGCAGAAGCGACGCACTGCGGGTGGCCGCGATACGGATTCGGCGTGAGGGTGATCTATCTCGATCACGCTGCGAGCGCGCCGCTCGACCCGCAGGTGATCGCTGCATTACAGGCGGCGCTGATGGGTGAGGTGGCGATCGGCAATCCCTCCTCAACGACGCACACCTATGGGCGCACCGCGGCAGCGCAGATCGAGCAGGCTCGTGAGCAGATCGCGGCGTTGATCGGCGCGGCCCCACGCGAGGTGGTATTCACCTCGGGAGCCACAGAGTCAGACAATCTCGCCATCCTCGGCCTCGCGCGCGGCCGCGAATCCTTTGGCAGACATCTGATCAGTTCGCGCACCGAACACAAGGCCGTGCTCGATGCATTCAAGGCTCTGGCCAAGCGAGGCTTTGATATCACGTGGCTCGAGCCGCAGCGCGACGGGCGCATTGTGCCCGAGCAGGTTCAGGCGGCTTTGCGGCCGACGACGCAGCTGGTGTCGCTGATGCACGCCAATAACGAAACGGGCGTCGTTCAGCCCATCGAAGCCATCGCGGCGATCTGCCGTGCGCACGGCGCGTTCTTCCATGTGGATGCGGCGCAGTCCGCCGGCAAGTTACCGCTCGATATGGGCGCCACCCCGATTGATTTGCTGTCGCTCTCGGCCCACAAGATGTATGGCCCGAAGGGCATCGGCGCGCTGTACGTGTCTGAGCGCGTTCGGCCTTGGCTCGAGCCCTTGATGTGGGGTGGTGGTCAGGAGCGGGGCCTGCGGCCAGGCACTCTGCCCACGCATCAAATTTTGGCCTTCGGCGTGGCCGCCGAGGTGGCGCGTCATCGTCAGAGTGAGGACACCCGGCATCTCGAGGCGTTGGCCCAGCACTTCAAGCACGCGCTGCAGGGCTTGGCCGGTTGCCGCTACAACGATACGGCGCCGGACGGGGTCGGTGCGGGCGGGGAGCCCGCTGCGGGTCGCGGCCGGCTGCCTGGTCTGGTGTCGCTGAGCCTGGAGGGCGTCGAAGGTGAGAGCCTGCTCGCTGAACTGCCGCAGCTCGCGCTCTCGAGCGGGGCGGCCTGCGACTCCGCCACAGGTGAGCCGTCCTACGTGCTGCGGGCTCTAGGGGTGCCTCGAGAGCTCGCCCAATCGACGCTGAGAGTCAGTTTTGGGCGGGGCAACACGAGGGAGGAGGCGGAGGCCGCCGCTCACCAGATCGCGGCTGCAGTCGCGAGGCTGCGAGCGGAGGACGCGTCAGGAGTGCCTCCGGGCGGCCCGTGGGCCGAGGGCCGCGCAGGTAGCCTCGTCGAGGGTGCCCAAATCCGCTGCTTTCTCCGGCTCGCGATCGACGGGAGGATCGAGGCGCTGCAGTTTCGGCTGGCGGCCTGCCCGCACACCCGAGCGGTCGTCCGCCGACTTGAGGCGCGCTTGGCAGCGGGGCCCTGCAGGTCAGAGGCGCTCGGTAAACCCGCCGAGTGGGCCCGGGAGGCGACCGTCCCGGTGACGAAACTCGGCCGGTTGCTGGCGGTCGAAGACGCGCTGCAACGGGCGCTTGGTTCCGCTGCTGCCGCCCGCTCACGTACAATTGAGCCCTGAGGTCACTGCATGGCGATTTCGCTGACTCCTGCTGCTGCCGATCGAGTTCGTAGTTTCTTGCACACCCGTGGGCAGGGACTCGGCCTGCGTTTGGCCGTGCGCAAGACGGGCTGCTCGGGCTTTGCCTACGTGATCAACTACGCCGATGACGTTCAACCGGCCGACGTGGTCTTCGAGGACCAGGGGGTTAAGGTGTTCGTCGATCGCGACAGCCTCTCGCTCATCGACGGCACAGAGGTTGATTTCGTCAATCAGGGTCTCAACGAGGCCTTCAAGTTCCGCAACCCCAACGTCAAGGGCGAGTGCGGCTGCGGCGAGAGTTTCACGGTCTAAACGCCCCTCTCGATGCCGTTCGGGGCGCGCGGAGGGTACACTACGCGTTTGCCCGTATCCCTCTCATACCACTTTAAGGAACAGTCCCATGGCTCTGGAGCGCACTTTTTCGATCGTCAAACCCGATGGCGTGGCCCGTAACCTGATCGGCGAGGTCTACCGTCGTTTCGAGCAGGCCGGCCTGCGCGTGATCGCTGCCCGCATGACCCACCTCTCGCAGAGCGAGGCGGAGGGCTTCTACGCCGTGCACCGCGAGCGCCCGTTCTTCAAGGACCTCGTCAAGTACATGACCTCCGGCCCCGTGATGCTGCAGGTGCTCGAAGGCGAGAACGCGATTGCGCGTAACCGCGAGATCATGGGAGCGACCGATCCGAAGAAGGCCGCCCCTGGCACCATTCGCGCGGATCTGGCTGAGAGCATCGAGGCCAACACGGTGCACGGTTCCGATGGTCCGGAGACCGCGGCGCAAGAGATTGCGTACTTTTTCCGCGGCATCGAGATTTGCCCCCGCGGCTGATCCTGCACCGATGAACGCTGCCGTGACGAATCCGCGAACCAACCTACTTGGGCTCGAACGGCCTGAGCTCGAGGCGTTCGTTGGTTCGCTCGGCAGCAAGCCCTTCCGCGCGCGTCAGCTGATGAGCTGGATCTACAAGCGCGCGGAGGGGCAGTTCGATCGCATGACCGACCTCGCGCGCGATTTTCGCGCTGAGCTGGCGACGGTAGCCGAGATCACGACACCCGAGATCGTTTCGCGGCACGATTCGGCTGACGGCACACGCAAGTGGTTGCTGCGTGCCGATCAGTCACAGGCCTTCGAGATGGTGTTCATCCCCGAGGTCGACCGCGGCACGCTGTGCATTTCTTCGCAGGTAGGCTGCGCGCTCGACTGCAGTTTTTGCTCGACGGCCCAACAGGGCTTCAACCGTAACCTCAGCACCGCGGAAATCGTCGGTCAGGTGTGGCTTGCGAACCGCGAGTTGGGTTTCGAAGCCGGTGGCGAGCGACGCATCACTAACGTGGTGTTCATGGGCATGGGCGAGCCGCTGGCCAATTTTCGTGCCGTCGTGCCCGCTATTCGCATCCTGCTCGATGATCTTGGCTTTGATATTTCACGTCGCCGCGTGACCCTGTCGACCTCGGGTCTGGTGCCGCAGATGTACAAACTCGCCGAGGAGGTCAATTGCGCGCTCGCCGTGTCGTTGCACGCTCCGGATGACGCACTGCGCAACGAGCTCGTGCCGATCAACCGCTTGCACCCGATCGCAGAACTCCTCGACGCCTGCTGGCATTACATCGATGAGCAGAACGGCCGCAGCGTCACCTTCGAATACGTGATGCTCGATGGCGTCAATGACCAACTCGAACATGCGCGGGCGCTGGCGCGCCTGATGCGCGGTCGTCCCGCCAAACTGAATCTGATCCCGTTCAATCCATTTCCGGGCACGGCCTACCGTCGCTCGCCCATGCCGGTGATCACGCGCTTCCGCGACGAACTCATCCAGCGCGGCGTGTTGGCGACCATCCGACGCACCCGCGGCGATGACATCGATGCGGCCTGCGGACAACTTGCAGGGCGCGTCAACGATCGAACTCGGGTACGCCTCGGCGACAAGCTCGCGGCGGCGATGAACGCATGAGCGAGCCGCAGTCATGAGCAAGCAGCAACAAGGCGATTTGCTGGCGAATGCCGGAACCGCTGTGCCGCCGCAGTCTGCGGCCGGCTCTCCTGAGACGCTGCCTGCGACCACGGAGCTGAGCATTGGCCAGACCTTGGCGCGATGGCGCACCGAGCGTGGTGAGAGCGTTGCCACGGTCGCCGCACGCTTGCGTTGCGATCAAACCGTGATCGAGGCGCTCGAGAGCGACCGCTTCAATGATTTAGGCGCGCCGGTGTTTGCCCGCGGCCATTTGAAGCGGTATGCCGAGCTG
>JBJTBK010000256.1:0-9926 GCA_046091245.1 Nevskiaceae bacterium
CGCGGCCAGCGCCCGCGCGCGATCCGCCGAGGCAGCCCAGCAGGCCGCGCCCGCCGAGGAGCGCCGCGCCCGCAGAGCTCTGCTCGCAGCAGGCGAGTCGGGCGGCGAGGGCGCGGTGCTCGTCAAGGCGCCCGTGGCCGCCGTGGTACTGCGTGTGCCGCAAGAGAGCGAAGCGGTCGTCGCCAGCGGTACGCCACTCATCGTGCTCGGCGATCCGGCGCGAGTCGATGTGGTCGCTGAGTTTCTCTCGCAAGATGCGGTGACCCTGCGGCCCGGCGCCGCGGCGTTCATCGAAAACTGGGGGGGGTGCGCCGCTGGCGGCGCGCATCGAACGCGTCGAGCCTGTGGCACGCACCAAAGTGTCGGCGCGCGGGATCGAAGAGCAGCGCACCAACGTGATCCTGGAGTTTGTCGAGCCGCCGCCCCCCGCGCTGCGCGTGCATGACTTTCGCATCGATGCCCGCGTGATTGTCGCCGAGCGCAGCAACGTGCTGCGGGTGCCGCTCGGTGCACTGTTTCGTGACGGCGAGCGTTGGGCCGTCTATGTCGTGCGCGGTGGCCGCGCGGCGCTCACTCCCGTCGAGGGTGGCCTCGAAGACGACAGCGCGCGCGAGATTACCCGCGGTCTAGAGCTCGGCGAGACCGTGGTGCTCTTTCCGAGTTCGGAAGTCCGCGACGGCGTGCGCCTGAAGGCGTTATCGCGTTAAGGGCTTGTAGCGGATGCGGTGCGGCTGGTTGGCATCTTCGCCACGCCGCTTGCGGTAGTCCTCGACGTATTCCTGATAGTTACCCTCGAACCACACCACTTCCGAGTTGCCCTCGAACGCGAGGATGTGGGTCGCGATGCGATCCAAGAACCAGCGATCGTGCGAGATCACCACCGCACAGCCCGGGAAGGCGAGTAGGCCTTCCTCGAGCGCTCGCAGCGTTTCCACGTCCAAATCGTTGGTCGGTTCGTCGAGCAGCAGCACGTTGCCGCCTGATTTGAGGACCTTGGCGAGGTGCACGCGGTTACGCTCACCGCCCGACAGCTCACCGATCAACTGCTGTTGCTGCGAGCCTTTGAAGTTGAACCGGCCGACGTAGCCGCGCGAGGGCGTCTCGTAGTTGCCGACCTTGATGAGATCGAGCCCGTTGGAGATCTCCTGCCACACGCTGTTTTTGTCGTTGAGCGCCTGGCGAGACTGATCGACATAGGCGAGCTTGACGGTCGGCCCAATGCGGATCTCGCCCGCGTCGGGCTGCTCGATGCCGGTGAGCATGCGAAAGAGCGTGGTCTTGCCCGCGCCGTTCGGGCCGATGATGCCGACGATGCCACCGGGCGGCAAATTGAAGTTCAGGTTGTCGATCAGCAGTCGATCGCCGAAGGATTTGCGCAGACCCTTGGCTTCGATGACGAGATCACCGAGTCGCTCACCCGGCGGGACGTAGATTTCATTGGTCTCGGTGCGCTCCTGGAATTCGCGCGAGGCGAGCTCCTCGTAGCGTTGCATGCGCGCCTAGCTCTTCGCCTGTCGCGCCTTCGGGTTCTGGCGCACCCACTCGAGCTCGCGCTCCAGGGTCTTGCGCAGGGCTTCGCGCTCGCGCTCTTCCTGCGCGAGACGCTTTTCTTTCTGCTCGAGCCACGAGGAGTAGTTGCCGTGGTACGGAATGCCGTGGCCGCGGTCGAGTTCGAGGATCCACTCGGCGACGTTGTCGAGGAAGTAACGATCGTGGGTGACCGCGATCACGGTTGAGGGATATTGCTCGAGATATTTCTCGAGCCAAGCGATCGACTCGGCATCGAGGTGGTTGGTCGGCTCATCGAGCAGCAGCATGTCGGGGGCCGACAGCAGCAATCGGCAGAGCGCGACGCGGCGCTTCTCACCACCCGAGAGTTTGTCGATGGTCGACTCCCACGGCGGCAGACGCAACGCATCGGCCGCAATCTCGAGCTTGCGATCGAGTTCCCACAGGCCGGCGTTGTCTATGCGGTCCTGCAGACTGGCCTGCTCTTCGAGCAGGGCATTCATCTCGTCATCGGACATCGGCTCGGCAAAGGCTTCGCTGATGGCATTGAAGCGCTCGAGCTTGGCAAACATCCCGCCGATGCCCGCGATCACTTCCTGACGTACGGTCTTTGCTGGATCGAGTTCGGGTTCCTGGGGCAGGTAGCCGACCTTGATGCCCGATTGCGGCCGCGCTTCGCCCTCGATGTTGTTATCGAGGCCCGCCATGATCTTCAGCAGCGTCGACTTACCCGAGCCGTTCAGGCCGAGCACGCCGATCTTGGCCCCCGGAAAGAACGACAGGCTGATGTCGCGCAGGATCTGACGCTTGGGGGGCACGATCTTGCCCACCCGGTTCATCGTGTAAATGTACTGGGCCATGGCGGGGATGTGGGGCCTGTAAGGGCAGATAAAAGGGGTCGCATTATCGCCTGTGCTAGGCTCGGACGCATCATGTCCGAGGTCCTCGTCATTGCCGGTGATCGGCTCGCACGCTATGGGTTCGGCAGCGGCCATCCGTTCGGGCTCGATCGGCATGCGGCGTTCTACCGCGAGTTCATCGCGCGCGGCCTCGAGCGGCGCTGCCGCGTCGAGGATACGCGGCAGGCGAGTCGCGTCGAACTCGAACTCTTCCACGAACCGGCGTACATCGATCGATTGCTGGCCCGTTCAGCGGCGGGCAGCGGCTATCTGGATGGGGGCGATACGCCGGCGTTTCGAGGCGTCTATGAGGCCGCAGCCGATGTGGTGGGCGCCACGCTGCTCGCCTGCGAGCACCTCTTACAGGGTCGGGCGCGACGCGCCTTTGTGCCGATCGCAGGACTGCATCACGCCGGGCGTGCGGGCGCTGCGGGGTTTTGCGCGCTCAACGATTGTGCGATCGCCATCGAATGGCTGCGACGCGAGGCCGGGCTCACCCGCATCGCTTACGTGGACATCGATGCGCATCATGGCGATGGGGTGTTTTACGGCTTCGAGACCGACCCGCAGGTGATCTTCGCCGACCTGCACGAGGATGGACGGTTCCTCTATCCGGGCACCGGTAGCGCCGATGAGCGCGGGCGGGGCGCGGCGGAAGGCACGAAGCTGAACCTGCCGTTGCCGCCCGGTGCCGATGATGCGGCCTTTGAGACGGCCTGGGCCCAAGTGATGCGCCACCTCGAACACTACGCACCCGAGTTCATCTTGCTGCAATGCGGGGCGGACAGCATCGCGGGTGATCCGTTGGCGCATCTGGGTTTCACGGCCGCGGCGCACGGCCGCGCCGCACGCGATGTCACGGCGCTCGCCGAGCGCCTGGGGCATGGGCGAGTGCTCGCTACCGGGGGTGGGGGCTACCACCGCCCGAACATCGCCGCGGGCTGGAATGCCGTGGTCGAGGGGCTGTTCGGCTAAACTACGGGCTCTTCACGCCCACTCGTTTTGCTGAGGCCCCTGATGTTTCCGAGCCATATGACGATCGAAGGATTCGACCCTGCACTCGCCGCTGCCATGTCGGCCGAGCGGGAGCGCCAGGAAGATCACATCGAACTCATTGCCTCGGAGAACTACGCGAGCCCGCGCGTGCTCGAGGCCCAAGGATCCGTACTGACCAACAAGTACGCCGAGGGCTACCCAGGCAAGCGCTATTACGGCGGTTGCGAATGCGTCGATGTCGCCGAGCAGCTGGCGATCGATCGCGCCAAGCAACTCTTCGGTGCCGACTACACCAACGTACAGCCGCACTCAGGCTCGCAGGCCAATGCGGCGGTGTACCTCGCAGTGCTCAAGCCCGGCGACACCATCCTCGGCATGAGCCTCGATCACGGCGGGCACCTGACGCACGGTGCGAAGGTCAATTTCTCGGGCAAGCTGTTCAATGCCGTGCAGTACGGTATTCGTCCTGATAACGGCGAGATCGATTACGACGCGCTCGAGCGCCAGGCGCTCGAGGTGAAGCCCAAGCTCATCATTGCTGGCTTCTCCGCTTACTCACGCTTTCTCGACTTCCCGCGCTTTCGCGCCATCGCCGACAAGGCGGGCGCACTGCTGCACGTGGATATGGCGCATGTCGCGGGTCTCGTTGCGGCGGGGGTCTACCCGAACCCGCTTCCGTATGCCGATGTCGTCACGAGCACTACGCACAAGACGCTGCGCGGTCCCCGCGGGGGCATCATCCTCGCGCGCGCCAACGACGAGCTGACCAAGAAGTTCAACTCGCTCGTGTTCCCGGGCACGCAGGGCGGGCCGCTCATGCATGTGATCGCGGCCAAGGCCGTGGCCTTCCTCGAGGCGCTACAACCAGAGTTCAAAGATTACCAGCGGCAAGTCGTCGCCAACGCCCGCGCGATGTGCGCGAGGCTGCAGCAGCGCGGCTATCGCATCGTCTCGGGCGGCACGGACAATCATTTGTTCTTGATCGACTTGTCGGACAAGCAGATCAACGGCAAAGAAGCCGATGCGGCGCTTGGCGCCGCGCACATCACGGTCAATAAAAATGCCGTACCGAACGATCCGCGGCCGCCGATGGTCACGAGTGGCATTCGCATCGGCACGCCCGCCTCGACCACCCGCGGTTTCAAAGAAGCCGAGGTGGAACACGTCGCGGATCTCATTGCCGATGTGCTCGATGCGCAGGGCGCAGCCGAGGCGGTGGCGACGGTGCGCGAGAAAGTGACGGCCCTGTGCCGTCGTTTTCCGGTTTACGGGCGCTGAGCGAGCGGCTGCACCCCTGACGGGACGCCACCATGCACTGTCCCTTCTGCGGCCACGAAGAAACCAAGGTGAACGACTCGCGCTTGGCGGCTGAGGGGCAGCAGATCCGTCGTCGGCGTGAGTGTCTCGCCTGCGGCGAGCGGTTCACCACCTTCGAGACGGCTGAGCTCGTCATGCCCCAGGTCGTCAAGAGCCACGGCAGTCGCGAACCCTTTGATGAGCAGAAACTGCGCAGCGGTTTGCGCAAGGCGCTGCAGAAACGCCCCGTCGAACAGGAAAAGGTCGAGGCGGCCATCGCGCGTATCGCACATCGGATGCGCGGACTCGGCGAGCGCGAGGTGCCCTCGCGCCAGATCGGTGAGTTCGTCATGGATGAGTTGCGGCATCTAGACGAAGTGGCGTACGTGCGCTTCGCCTCCGTGTATCGCAGCTTTCAGGACGTTGAGGCGTTTCGGGACGAGGTCGACAAGCTGCGTACGCGTCGGCGTCGCGAGCCGCTCGCGGGGCAGTTGTCGCTGCTCGGCGGCGAGGACCCGGCGGGGAAGCCTGGCACCAAGGGACCTCGTCGTGGCCAGTGACGCGCCTCGCTGGAGTGCCTTCGAGCACTCGGCCATGCAGCGCGCGCTCGCACTTGCGGCGCTCGGGGTGCGCAGCACGCAGCCCAATCCGCGCGTCGGCTGCGTCATCGCGGTGGGCGAGCGCATCATCGGTGAAGGTTGGCACCAGCGCGCCGGTGAGCCGCATGCCGAGGTCTTTGCGCTGCGTGAGGCGGGCGAGGCCGCGCGGGGTGCTACGGCCTTTGTCATCCTCGAACCTTGCAACCACCACGGTCGCACGCCGCCCTGCAGCGAGGCCTTGATCGCGGCCGGCGTGGCGCGCGTAATTTATGCCTGCGGTGATCCAAACCCGCGGGTCGATGGCAGCGGCGCTGCGCGCTTGCGCGCCGCGGGCATCCTCGTTGAACAGGGACTCGAGCAGGCGGCCGGCGAGGAGCTGTATCTCGGGTTCTTCAGCCGTATGCGCCGGGGTCGGCCTTGGCTGCGATTGAAGCTCGCGGCGAGTCTCGATGGACGCACCGCCCTCGCCAACGGCGAGAGTCGCTGGATCACCTCCGCCGAGGCGCGCGCCGACGTGCAGCGCTTTCGCGCCGAGAGTGCGGCGATTTTGAGCACGAGCGCCACGGTGCTGGCGGATGACCCGGAACTCACGGCTCGCGACGGCGAGGTCACCCGACAGCCGCTGCGTGTGATCCTCGATGCGCATCGTCGCATTCCCTCGAGTGCCCGCATCTTCAGCGCGCCGGGTCATAGCGTGTGCCTGACACGCGAGCAGATCGCGCTCGATGCGGCGGGTCGATTGTCACTGCCCGCGGTGCTCGCGTGGATGGGCGGCGCCGAGCTCAACGAGGTGTGGACCGAGGCCGGTCCCACGCTCGCGGGCGCGCTGCTGTCGGCCGAGCTCGTCGATGAGCTCGTGCTCTATCTGGCGCCGCTGCTGCTCGGGCCCTCAGCCCGGCCGCTCGCCGCGTGGCCGAACCTCGAGCGACTGGCGGATGCACCCTCGTGGCAGGTGCGCGATCTGCGGCAGATCGGCCCGGATATCCGTATCATGCTGCGCCGTCACTGAGGCCTCGCATGTTCACCGGAATCGTTCAGGATGTAGGTCGCATCGTCGCGCTTGAACCGCGCGGGGGTGACGTGCGTCTGCGCGTGGCGGTCTCTCGCCTGAGTTTGGCTGGTACGAACCCGGGCGATAGCATCGCCGTCAGCGGCGTATGCCTCACGGCGCTCGAGATCAGCGCTGATTCCTTTGCGGCCGATGTCTCCAATGAAACGCTCTCGCTCACCACCTTGGGCAGTTTGCGCGAGGGCAGTGGCGTGAACCTTGAGCCCGCCTTGCGTGCGGGCGATCCGCTCGGCGGGCATCTGGTGTCAGGGCATGTCGATGGCGTCGGTGAAGTGCTCGAGATCGCAAGCGATGCGCGCTCGGTGCGCATGCGCTTTGGCTGTCCGGTCGCGCTCGCGCGGTACTTCGCGCGCAAGGGCTCGGTGGCCATCGATGGCGTGAGTCTCACCGTCAACGAGGTGGGCCCCGCGGATTTCAGTGTCAATCTCATCCCGCACACGCAGCAGGTGACGACGCTCGGCGAATTTGTCGTCGGTCGGCGCGTCAATCTCGAGGTCGATCAGATGGCCCGCTACGTCGAGCGGTTGCTGGAGGTTCAACGCTGATGGGCAGTGGTCTAGACAGCATCGAGGACATCCTCGCGGATCTTGCCGCAGGCAAGATGGTCGTTATCATGGATGATGAGCACCGCGAGAATGAGGGTGATCTCGTCATGGCGGCCTGCAAGGTGCGCCCCGAAGACATCAACTTCATGGCGCGTCTGGGTCGCGGGCTGATCTGTCTCACGCTCACCGAGGAGCGCTGCCGCCAGCTGCGTCTGCCGCTGATGGTGAGCGATACGCATCGCGAACATCGCACCAATTTCACGCTCTCCATCGAAGCGGCCGAGGGCGTGACCACGGGCATTTCCGCCTACGATCGTGCGCACACGGTGCGCACGGCCGTGGCGCCGCAGACGCGACCGCAAGATCTGCGTCAGCCTGGGCATATCTTTCCGATCATGGCGCAGCCGGGCGGCGTGCTGACGCGCGCCGGACACACCGAAGCCGGTTGTGATCTGTCGCGTCTGGCGGGTCTCGAGCCTGCGGCCGTGATCGTCGAGATCATGAACGACGATGGCACGATGGCGCGTCGCCCCGATCTCGAGCGCTTTGCGCGCGAGCATGGGCTGCGCATCGGCACCATCGCCGATCTCATCCGTTATCGCTTGCGCACCGAGCGCTCGGTGGAGCGCATCGCCGATCGCAGCATCGAGACGGCCTTTGGCGAGTTTCGCTTGCTCGCCTATCAAGATCATGTGCATCGCGATGTGCATCTGGCCCTCGTTCGGGGTGATCTGTCTGCGACCGATGCACCGCTCGTCCGAGTGCACCTCACCGACACCTTGCGCGATGTGCTCGACATTCGCTCCGGCCCGCTGCGCTGGACGCTGCGCGCGGCGATGGAGCGCATCGCCCACGAAGGTGCGGGCGTCATCGTCGTGCTGCGTGACACCGAGTCCCCGCGCGAGCTCGTCGAGGCGATTCATGCACTCGATGGCAGCGACTCAGGCGCCACGCGCAGCGAAGGCGCACCGGTGCTGCGGACGTACGGCATTGGCGCGCAGATCCTCAAGGATTTGGGTCTGCGTCGCATGCGCGTGCTGTCGGCCCCCAAACAAATGCACGGCCTGTCGGCCTTTGATCTCGTCGTCGAGAGCTATGTCGACAGTGCAAGCTGAGGTCTGCCGATGAAACTCGATAACGCTGCTCCCGCTCCGCCCCTCGACCCGCGGGGGCTTTCCGTCGCGATCGTTTCTGCTCGCTTCAACGAACGCATTGTCACGCAATTGCGCGATGGCGCGATCGGGGCTTGGCAGCGCTTGGGCGGTGCGCCGGCGGCACTGGTTGAGTTCCAAGTGCCGGGGGCGTTCGAGTTGCCGCTTGCCTGCAAGCGGCTCGCCAAAAGTCGCAAGTATTCGGCGGTCGTGGCGCTTGGCTGCGTGATCCGCGGCGATACGGCGCATTTCGATTTCGTCGCCGGAGAATGTGCGCGCGGTCTGATGCAGGCGGGTCTTGAGACCGGCGTGCCGGTGATCTTTGGTGTGCTCACCGTCGAGAACGAGGCGCAGGCTCAAGAGCGCGCATCGATAGAGCGCATGAACAAAGGCGGCGAAGCCCTCGAGGCGGCGGTCGAGATGGCGACTCTGGCGCGGGACTCGCGCGAGTGAGCAAAACCTCCGGCCGCATCGATACGCGTTCAGGGGCGCGCTCCGTGGCGCGTAAGCTCGCGATGCAGGCCATTTATCGGCTGCAACTCAACGAGGGTCCCTGGCAGGAACTGATCACCGATTTTGCGACCGAAGAAGACATGGCACGAGCCGATCGGGAGTACTTCGCCGAACTCGTCGAGGCCATCGCGCGCGGGCGCGAGTCTTTGGACGAGCAGCTGAAAGGCTGGGCCGATCGGCCGCCCGCCGAGCTCGACCCGGTGGAGCACGCCATCTTGCTGATCGGGGTGCACGAACTTGCGCAGCGCATCGATGTGCCGTGGCGCGTGGCGGTCAATGAGGCGGTCTCGCTGACGCGACGCTTCGGTGCCACGGATGCGCACAAGTACGTCAACGCAGTACTCGATCGTGCGGCGCGTGTGCTGCGGCCCGACGAACCGCGCGTCTCGCGGCCCATCGAAGACTGAGCCGCGCCATGCCACTCGGTGAATTCGCCCTCATCGAGCGTTATTTCCGCACCGCCGGTGCGAGCCGTACCGACGTGCCACTCGGTGTGGGTGATGATGGCGCGATTCTTAGGCCGCCTTCAGGGTGCGATCTCGTCGCGGTCAGCGACACTTTGGTTGAGGGCGTGCATTTTACCGAAGGCGCCGCCCCGCGATCGATCGGCCATCGCGCACTCGCCGTGAATCTCAGCGACATCGCAGCGATGGGCGCGACCCCGGCGTGGGCGCTGCTCTCGCTCACGCTGCCGAGCGTCGATGAGTCCTGGCTCGCCGAGTTCAGCGCCGGGCTTGGGGCATTGGCGCGCGAGCACGAGGTGGCACTCGTCGGCGGTGATACCACTCGAGGCCCGCTGACGCTCGGCGTACAGGTGCTGGGTTTTGTGCCGCAGGGCGAGGGCTTGCGTCGCAGCGGCGGCCGGCCCGGCGATCTGCTCTGTGTGTCAGGCACGCCCGGCGATGCCGCAGCGGGTCTGGCCATCGTGCAGCGCGGGCTCGCCGACGCACGGTCCGCTGACCTCGCTGCAGCGCGCGCAACGCTGCAAGCCCGCTTCGAATACCCGACGCCGCGCCTCGCACTGGGTGTGCGGCTGCGCGCGGTGGCGAGCGCTTGCATCGATGTATCCGATGGCCTTTACGGCGATGCCAGCAAGCTCGCGGCCGCGAGCGGCTGCGCCGTTCATATCGATCCGCTGCGCCTGCCGCGCTCGGCTGCGCTCGCCACGGCGGTGGCGGCCGGTGTGTTCAGCGGCGCCGAAGCCGAAGGATTCACGGCCTCGGGCGGCGATGATTACGAGTTGCTGTTCACGGTGCCGCCCGCAGCGATTCCGGCGCTGCAGGCGGACATCGACCGCGGCGATGTGACGATCATCGGCGTTTTGGCGAGCGGCGCAGGGCTCTGGCTAC
>JBJTBK010000257.1:0-2779 GCA_046091245.1 Nevskiaceae bacterium
CGTTGACTGACACCCTGAGCCGCGCCAACAGCGCTGTCGCCATCCCCTGGGCGACGCGAGCGCCCACCCTCGTGCTGGTCGAGGCCGACGACTGGGGCTATACCGACGTCGGGTCATTCGGCGGTGAAATTGCCACGCCCACGCTCGACGCCCTCGCCGCCACCGGCACGCGATTCGCGAATTTCCACGTCTCCGCCGAGTGCTCACCGACGCGGGCGATGTTACTCACCGGGCTCAATAGCCATTTGACTGGCGTCGGTGCGATGCGCGAAACCGTACCCTCCAGTCATCTCGGCAAACCGGGCTATCTGACGGTACTCAAACCCGAGGTCGTCACCGTGAGTTCGCGGTTACAGCGGGCGGGCTATCGAACCTATGCCGTCGGCAAGTGGCATGTCGGCAAGTCACCGCAAAACTTGCCGCCGGCTCGCGGCTTCGATCGCTCGCTGGTGCAAGCCGACAGCGGTTCCGATAACTGGGAAACCGCGCAACGCTACCTGGCTTTGACCGACAAGGTCTACTGGTTCGAGGACGGTCGCGAAGCGCGTATGCCGGAGGAGTTTTATTCCTCGAAGTTCTATGTCGACAAGGCGCTCGACTATCTGCGCAAAGATCGCCAGAGCGAAAAACCGTTCTTCCTCTATCTCGCCTTTCAAGCGAACCACATTCCACTGCAAGCGCCGCGCGAATTCATTGAGCGTTACCGCGGTCGTTACGATGGCGGTTGGACGACGCTGCGCGAGGCGCGGCATCGACGCGCCATCGAACTCGGTCTGGTTCCGTCGGGGGCTGCACTCGCCGCATGGCCCCACCTCGAGGACTGGACGACGCTTGACGCCGACCGTCGCGCCTACGATGCAAGGCGCATGGAGGTGTACGCCGGCATGGCGACGGCCATGGACTACGAGCTGGGTCGCCTCATCGCCCACCTAAAGCAAACCGGTGAATACTCCAACACCGTATTCGTATTCCTCTCGGACAATGGCGCCGAAGCTTCTGATCCCTACGAGTTCGCGCTTGGTCGTTTGTGGTTGATGACCGAGTACACGAATGATCGAGAGCAACTCGGCGCCAAGGGGGCATACACCAGCATCGGCCCCAATTGGGCAAGCGCCGCGGCTGCGCCCCTCGCCACCCACAAGTTCTACGCCGGCGAAGGCGGTCTGCGGGTGCCGCTGATCATCAGCAACGTTCGTGGTGAGAGCGCAGGCGTCGTGAATCAAAACTTCACCCACGTCACCGACATCACCCCGACGCTACTCGATATGGCGGGCATCTCCGCCCAGGAGCCGCTCACCGGTCACAGCCTGTTGCCTGTGCTCCAGGGTCGCGCGCAGCGTCATCGATCGCCGGACGAACCGCTCGGCTATGAGCTCGCCGGAAACGCCGCACTGTTCAAAGGTGATCTGAAACTCGTACGGAATCTTCCACCCGTGGGTGATGGCCAATGGCGCCTGCATGACATCGCGCGTGATCCGGGCGAAACGGTCGATCTTCGCAGCGCGCGACCGGCAGAGTTCGCAGCGATGATGCAGGACTATGCACGATTCGAGCGCGAGAACGGCGTGTTACCGATGCCAGCCGATTACGACCCCCGCCAGCAGGTGCCACGCAATGCCATGCGTCACGTGATTCTGCCCGCCGCCCTGCCCCCGTTACTCGCTGCCGTGCTGCTGCTCGGCGGCTGGTACGGGTTCCGTCGCTGGCGGCGACCAATGAGGCGGGCGTGATCTTGTTCCTGCTCTACCGGCCTCGCATACTTCCGTCATGAACGAGATCGAAGAATTCCGCCACACGACCCGCCAGTGGCTAGAGACCCACTGCCCCGCATCGATGCGCACGCCCATGTCGGAGCGCGAAGTAGTCTGGGGTGGTCGAAATGCGACTTTCCCGTCGACCGACGCCGAGCAGTGGCTACGGGTGATGGCAGAGCGTGGCTGGACGGCGCCGAGTTGGCCCCGACAGTACGGTGGCGGTGGACTCGACGCAGCCAAGGTTGCCGTGTTGCAGCAAGAGTTGCGGCGTATCAAGGCGCGGCCCCCGCTCTACTCGTTTGGCTTGTGGATGTTTGGCCCTGTTCTGCTCGAGTTCGGCAGCGAGGAGCAAAAGCAACGCTTGCTGCCGCCCATCGTGCGCGGCGAGATCCGCTGGTGCCAAGGCTATTCCGAGCCCGGCGCGGGTTCGGATCTGGCCTCTCTCGCCACGCGCTGCGAGGACCACGACGATCACTTCCTGATCAACGGTCAAAAAATCTGGACGAGTTACGCCAATCTCGCCGACTGGATGTTTTGCCTCGTGCGTACCGATACAAGGACGAAACACGGCGGCATCTCGTTCGTCGTCTTTGACATGCGTACGGCGGGCGTCGAAACGCGGCCGATTCGACTGATCTCCGGCGAGTCGCCATTCTGCGAAACATTCCTCACGGACGTGCGCGTCCCGAAGGATCAACTCATCGGACCACTCAACGGCGGCTGGGAGATTGCCAAGCGCTTGCTGATGCACGAGCGGACCAATCTCTCCGCAGAAGCCTTCGGTAACGCGGCGGGACTCGATCTTCTCGACGCTGCGCGGCAATTCGTGGGGTTGCGCGAGGGCATGCTGATCGATACCGACCTGCGCGCGCGTATCGCGCGGCATCGTATGCGCGATGAAGCCTTTCGTCTGGCGGTGCAACAGGCGCGGGCGGACGGTGCCCGCGGCGGTACGGCGGCGGCCTCACTGGCGTCAACCTTCAAGGTCGCCGCCGCCTCGCTCAATCAGCAGCGCTGCGAATTAC
>JBJTBK010000258.1:0-4724 GCA_046091245.1 Nevskiaceae bacterium
GTTATCACCCGTGCTGCTGAAGGCCCCGTTGCCGGCGACGGTACTTATCACGCCGGTGGTATCGATGCGGCGGATTCGATTGTTACCCCGGTCAGCGAGGTACAGATTGCCGTCGGCATCTGAAGCGAGGCCGCGAACGAAGCTTAGACGCGCAAAAGCAGCCGGCCCACCGTCGCCCGAAAAACCCCACTCGCCGTCACCGGCGATCGTGGATATTGTCCCTGAGCTAGTGATCTTGCGTATCCGACGGCTCTCCTGCTCCGTGAAAATCACGTTGCCGTTACTGTCGATCACAATGGCATAGGGTCTCCGCAAGCGCGCCGCGGTAGCGGGACCTCCATCGCCACTGAAGCCCTCCTCGCCGATCCCCGCGATCACCCTCGATGACCCGTCGCGGGTGTCTACCCGCCAGATTCGATTGCCATAGTGGTCGGCGACATAGAGGTTGTCAGCCGAATCCGTCGCCAAACCGATTGCCCAAAGATCACCCAGGACAGTCGTGATGACATTCGTCACCGCATCGATACGCCGAACTCGCCTGTTCTCCCAATCCGCGACATACAAATTGCCACGCGAATCACGAGCCAATCCGTGAGGCATCCTCAGGCTCGCAAGAGTCGCCGCATCACCATCACCGGTGAAACCGCGTGGCCGATCACCCGCCACGGTGGTAACCAACTTGGACGCGAGATCCAAACGTCGAATGCGACTGTTTACAAGTTCCGCCAGCAACAAGCCGCCGCTGCGATCGACAGCCATGCCGTAGACACTGCCAAACACGTTGTAATCGCAGCCTGCGACCACCTCCATGTTCGTGCTGCCGGGGACCAATTTGCGCACGAAACACCACGCGCCATCGGCTACGTAGACGCTACCATCCGCAGTGACCGCGAGGCCCGCAGGCTCGGCAATACTCTTGGTGGGCTCGCCACCCCTCGAGCCATCGCCAGCCACTGTCGTAATCACACCGCTCGAACGCGTGATCTTCCGTACACGCTGGTTGTCTTTATCAGCGATCAGCACATCTCCCGCGCGATCAATGACCGCATGCCACGGTTGATTGAGTCGCGCCAGTGTCGCAGGACCTCCATCACCGGAGAAACCCGCCTCGCCGGTACCGGCAATGGTGGCAATCACTCCCGTCGTCAGATCGATCCGACGAACTCGATGATTCATACGCTCGACGACAAGCAAAGCCCCCGGCCCGTCGATCACCACGTCGGACGGAGAGTTGAATTGCGCTCGAGTGGCTGCCCCGCCGTCACCGGAATATCCCTGCTGTCCAGTACCGGCAATCGTGGTGATTACGCCCGCTGCGGTAACGCGCCGAATCCGGTGATTACCAGTGTCCGCGATGTACAACGTACCGCTGGAATCAACGGCAACTCCGTGAGGTGAGTTGAGCAGCGCTTCCGTGGCTGCAGCGCCATCGCCCGTGTACCCACCCTCACCAAAGCCCGCAACCGTTGCGATCACCCCCGTAACGGCATCCACACGTCGGATTCGGTGGTTATCACTGTCTGCGATGAAAAGGTTGCCGAGATTATCGGTGGCAATAGCATGCGGTCGATTGAGCCCAGCGCCCGACGCGGCGATCGCGTCACCGTTAAAGCGCGACGGCCCCGTGCCCGCAAACGTCGAGATGACCCCGGCTACCGGCGCGCCCTTCACCGACAGCGACACCGCCGTGGCAAGATTGCTGCTGACCAATACTTCGGTCTCATCGGTGCGCGAACCGAGCGGCCCTTCGCAGGTGAGCACGAAGCGCGCGGACTCCGACAGGGCCGGCGTCTCGATCGAACCCGACAACTCCCGCGTGCCCGACCAGGCACCGCTCGCGCTGCAACGGGTCATGACGTTGCTGCTCCAACTTAAGCGGGCCTTGCCGCCGGGCGTCACCACTTTCGGGGTCGCCTCGATCGAGACCTGCGGTCCCACTGCCGTACCCCGCAGCGCAAGCGTCGAGGGTGAATTTGGCGCATTCGAGTCGATGACGAGCAACGCCGATTTCGAACCGGCTGTGCCGGGCTTGAACTTGATCGCGATCGTGCATCGCGCGCCGGCTGCCAATTTGCCGTTCGCATTCGTGCAAGTCGTCGTACGCGCAAATTGATCAGCGTTGTTACCTGACAACCCAACGGCAGTGATGACGAGATCCGCACCACCCGTGTTGGTCAGAGTCACCGTGCGATCGCCGCTCTGCCCCAGATCAACATCGCCGTAGGACACACTCGGCGCATCGAACGACACCTGTGGCGCAGGTGTGCCCGTGCCCTCGAGCGCTACCTGTTGCGCGGCTCCTGCGTTCGAGGAAATCGTCAATTCGGCCCGCTTCACGCCCTCACTGGCTGGCGCAAAAATGAGTGACACCGTGCAGCTCGCACCGACGGCGATCGACTTACCGCAGTTGTTCGCTTGGGTAAACTGCTCCGCGGCAATCCCGCTCAAGGTCAGGCCGTTGAGGCTCAACGGCGCACTGCCCTCATTAGCGAGCGTCACATCCTGAGCGGCACTGCGCGCGCCCACCGCTATCGCTCCGAAGGATAGGCTCGCCGTTCCGAGGACAAGTCGCGGCCCAGAGCCCGCCGCTGCAAACGCGGCTGTCACGCCCGCAGCCTCGGCCATACTGACCGTGCAACTGCGTGCCGTACCCGAGCAGGCGCCACCCCAACCCGAGAAGGTCTGCCCCGCTCCCGGCGTGGCGACCAGCGTGACCGGCTTGTTTTTCTCGAAGGCCACGGCGCAGGTGGTACCGCAATCGATGCCCGCCGGGGTGCTCTTGATCGTGCCGTCACCGGTCTTGATGACCGTCAGATCGACGCTGTTGGCATTGGTGTTATCGCGCTTTTTGAAGGTGACGTTGACAGTGCACTCTGCAGTGACTTTACCCGTCGTGTATGAATTGCCGGATCGTTTACCGCCGCAACCCGCAGCCGTATCCACCTCGAATCCAGCCGTCGGCGTGAGTACAAAGCTCGCCGTCCGATCAATCAACACATCGGCACTGGCTGGGGTCACAATGCCGCCCTCGCCCGCAACCACCGTCACCTTGTAGCGCAGCAACGTATATGCCGAGTCCGGGTTGACGGGCACGATCTCGGCACCGGCCGCCGTGATGTAGGGGTACACCTCGTTGACGAAGACGTCGCCATTGACCGACAACGTGCCCACCACCTTGGAGACATCGCTCAGCCGATCTCCCTTGAAAAGAATCTTGCCGTCGGACAAGGGGAAGATTTCAGCGACGTCGACCTCGTTGATGCGGATCGAACGCGTTTGCCCGGTATCGAGATCCAGTTGCCCGACGATGTCGCGCGAGGTGTTCCGATCGAGTCCGAACATCCACACAAAGTTGTCGCTCGCGAAGGTTTTATACCACCACGTGTCGTCATTGCCGCAGTTGCTGCAGACCGATTCGTTGAGCGTATCGAGGTGATTGATTTGCCTGTTCTCGACGTCAACCACTGCCGGCCACATGTACTCCTGTCCGTACACGTAACGTCCCGCGACCCATTGACCGCGCGATCGAAGGTAGGCGCTGCGCCCGATCGAATGCGTGCACATCGAGAAGTACGCCAGTCGGGGCTGCGCGAACTCGCCGCGGTTAGGCGCGACGCAAGAAAAGTTCAGCCGCTGCCCCTTGACGAGTTCGCCCGCGGAGTTGCGCTGGATGCGGATGTAATCAATGGAGTCTCGCCGCAGCCCCGCCACATAGTCTTGGTAATCGGCGAAATAGATGGCGCGCTCGGTTGGGTGCCAGAACCACAGGCAGTTGTCCCACCTCGAGGTGGCGCCCTCGGGAACAAAGTCCGCCGCATCGCGCAGGCGCCCGGATTCCCCGTCCTTCTTTCGCAAATCGACCACGCGACAGGCCGATCGACCGCTGTTCTTGTTCGTGCCCGAATAGACGAGGAACCCGTCTGTATCAGACACCTCGAATTCTTTGATGGCATCGATCGAAGGCAGGAACTTCGCGCGTAATGCGCCGCTGCCAAGATTGCCGACATCGATGAAGAACACGTCACTGCCGCGGCGCGCCACGATGTCTCCATTCGCAAGCACCTTGGGGTCAGACCACTCGAGCCCGGTGCTTTTGTAGGCAGCCCCTGTGGTCTTGTCGACAAGGAAGTCAACGACGCCGTTCGAGTCCTTGAGCTTGGTAATGACGTAGTTTTCGAGATCAATGATGCCGACAACCGTGACCTCGTCCTGCGTGATCACCTTGCCCTCGTTATCCTTGAACGAAATCTCGACGGGCTCCTCGTCACCCTCGACCTTATAGAGGCGCGGTTCCTCGATGGCGATCTCATCGAGCGGCCCGACGTTCAAGCGCAGGCCGCGACGCGAAGCGCGCGCCAACGCGCCGCTACGCGAGTCTTGCGCCAGGATGAAAGCGCCGGCTCCCGACACATCAATCGACTGAATGCGCGACACTGCCACGGAGTTACCCGAGGCCGAACCAGTCAGCGTGACGGTGAGCGGCTTGGCGAGCGCACTGCTCGATAGCGACACTTCAGCGAAGCGTGAACCTGTTGCCGTCGGCTTGAAGATTACCGCGACACGACACGAGGAAGCCGCGGCGAGAGTATCGCCGCAGTCGTTGGTCTGCGCGTAGTCAACGCTGTGAGTACCCGCGATCTTGAGCTCACTGATGGGCAACGCCACCCTAGAGCTGTTCGGCAATGTGCCGGTCCGCGCCGCACTCGCAGTGCCGTCCGCGCCGG
>JBJTBK010000259.1:0-11531 GCA_046091245.1 Nevskiaceae bacterium
CGCAATCACTGGATGCGCTTGAGGCTGCGGCAGCCATCAGTACCGAAATAATCACGCTCATTGGCAACCTCCGAAAAAGTCCACCGATCATCGACAAATGAAAAAACTTACCGACACTTAACCAAAGCGCCCAGTGGAGAAAAAGTTTCCGGCCTGCGGTGGGGCGAATGGGGATGATCGGTCGTAAATATGAGGTTGATGTACTAACCCGTCAAGGGTAGGTACCGGCGGAGATTGCTGCGTGAATAATGCGCGCTCGAAAAATCTCTCTATCATGTAAAAGAAAATACCAAATTTGAGTATCTCAAAGAGTATTTTCAAAACCGAATTTTCACCTTCACGCCACTTTCTTTGATCTTTGACTAAGCTCTCTGTGCGGAAGTGTTTTTGCAGAAGAAATCACCTGTCAAAAACACGATAGTTACTTACACATTCTCTTACACACTGCTTATTGACACGCGTAAGTCATTGATGGACAACAGGGATCACGAACTGCAGTCTTCTCATAATCCCTTGGTCCTTGGTTCGAATCCAAGCGGGCCCAGTCTTTCACCGAAGACAGACTCACAGCCTATACGATACTCGTGCGGGAAGGGGCGAGTGGTCAAACCGACTATCGTCCTCGTGAACCTGGATGGGCGCAGGGCGAATCCGGGAAAAGGTTTGCGTCGACGCGGGCGTGGTCAATGTGCCAGCGGTCGCGATAGCTTCCGTAAAGCCCGCCGTACCGCGGCAACTTTTGATATTCGCTGCCGTCCAGTCGATCTTGGCGGTGTTACCAGCAAGAAGATCAGAATCGGATGCCGTCAGCGATAAAGTTGGCGCATTCCATCCGGTGATTACTGCACTGCCGTTGGCGCTCCCGCCGCGACCGGTGCATGTCAGAGTAAAAGTCGACGATTCTTTGGTGATGTTGACAGACTGATTTCCCGAACTGCCGAGGGAGCCTGCCCAATCACCCGCAGCCGTGCAGTTATCTGCGTTGGTGGACGACCAGGTCAGAGTGACGGTTGTGCCAATGCGAGCGTCGGCGGTTGCAGCTGAGAGGGTGACGGTTGGCGCTGGCGGCGGGCCGCCACCGCCGCCACAGCTGACGAGCAATCCGGCCAAGGAAACGACGATGACGGAGTACCACGTGCGCATGACGTCACGATACTGGACTTCCGTGCGCTATCAAACCGTCATCGTGTTTAAGGCAGGCTCCATACGACGCCGAGGTTGAGATATCTCGGCAGCCACGATCGTGTTCGGGTCTCGAGGCCGACCGAAGTCAGTCGAAGATCGGTGCAACACGGGTTGCTTCGGTTCGTAGCGTTATTGACATCGATGGAGACTTCGAGAGCTCCGATATCGAGTGGCTTTCGCCACGAGGCTTTCAAGTCTAGATTCCACTGCGCCGGCCACCGAGCTTGATTACGCTCGCCGGTCAGGGGGCGCAAATCACCGGCTACACCCGTCTCGAAATCGGTACGACTCCAGCCCGTACGCCACGAGCCTTGCCCCGAAAGGCTCCACGGGCCGCTACGCCAAAGCAACCCCAGCAGCAGTGCGTGCTGCTGGTTCCAGTTGCGTGGTACGTCTGTTGTGCCGAAGTCATCTTCGATCTCGGACCAAGCGTAATTTAAGAAGCCGGACCAGTGCTCATTGAGCGTATAGCGACCCGCGAATTCGACTCCGTAGGCGAGCGCGCCATCTGGTGCGATACGACGACGATCGATCTCCATCTCCGGAATGAGCGACACCGGGTTGAGCAGATTCTCGTATCGCGGTGACGGGTGGTGGATTTGTTTGCGGTACGCCTCGATTCGCCAGGCTCCGTGGTCTGCCAGCAGTTGCTCGTAGCTGAGCACCCACTGATCCGCTTTCTGCACCGGGTGGAAGGTCGTGTCACCATCGGCAACCTGCAGTTCATCGGCGCGCTGACCTTGGGATGTGCGGCCAGCACTGGCTCGCAGGAAGCGCCCGTCGGCGAGCTCGTATTCCATGGCTAATCGAGGCGACCAGTCGATGGCCCTGCGCGGTTGGTCGCGTCGATCAGCGCGAACACCCAGATCGAGACGCCATTCAGAAGAGAGCGTGATGAGCTTCGAGGCGTAAGCTGAGACCGACAGGGTCTCGGCGTCAACGAAAGTCTGTCGCTCAAGGTTGGGCGCGCGATCGAAGGCGGTCGATAGCGAGGAATCAAAGTTTGCTCGTATCGAGTGGTCGTACTGAGTGCTCAAGCTCAGTATCTCAGCGCCGATCGACCAGGAGCCGAGCCGTTGCCAAGCAAGGTCAAAATAATATCCGTCGGTCTGTCTATCCTCAGAAACGTGGCCGATCGATATCCGTTCGCCTGTCCATTCACCGCGACGATCTGCGTGCGAGTCGAATTTGGCAAAAGCGAAAGCCAATCTGTGGACGGCGGCCGTCTCGCGTGTCGCTTTGAGCCATAGCGTGTTGTCACGATAACCGGCAGTTGACTGCTCGCGATCCTTTCTCGAATCGTCGTTCTGATAATCGAGCTCATCCTGGAGGATCGAAAGCCCAGCCACCAAAGTCCAGTCATCGACGATATGCTCTCCCCGTACGAGCAGATCAGAAAACTCGATTTCGACATTATCAATATCGACCGCACGCGCGACCCAGCCTGCGCTGCTGCTTCTTCCGGCGACTAGCCAACGACTTGTCGAGTCGTTGATACGCGTTTCACCGACCGACATGGCGTGAGCAGCCAGCAATGACAGTCCGATCTCGTGGTGGTTTCCGTTATCGGGCCGGCGCGGCTGGATGTCCATCACGGCGGAAAGACGGTCGCCATGACGAGCAGGAAAAACACCGCTGAAGAAATCGAGTGTATCGATCGTTGCGGGTTCGATGCTGCCTAGGATCGCGCCATAATCTTTGAAATGAAATGGCGCAAGTTGGGGTATGCCATCGAAGCGCACAAGCATTTCATCGTCGCTGCCACCGCGCACATGAGTTTTCGAGCTTAGCGGAGTGCTCGCGGTGCCAGGGAGCGTGCGCGTCACACGAATCGCGTCCTCGTTGAGCCCCGCCAGATTCTCGATGTCAGCGCGGTCGAGCTGTGCCGTAGTCGTCAGCGGCGACTCGCTGGAGTAACGACTCGCATAAATGGCGATCTCCGCGAGCGGTTCGAGATCGTTGGGAGGGTCTTTTGATTTTGCCAGCTCTAGTGCGGGTAATCGTGTGACGACGAAGAGACCAGGACGAACAGTGCGCAGGGTCAAGCCATGCTGCGCGAGTAAGCGTATCGCCGTGTCGCGCGGATTATCGATGACCGAGTCTTTCGCGATTTTCAAGTCGGTGGTGACCAGTCGATCGCTGAACAAAATGGTGAAGTTGCTCGCGCGTAATTGCTTCAGGGCGGTAGCCAAGCTCGTGCCGGATGGAATGAACGTGCCCGGTGTCGAGGCGAGAGCGATGTGGGGGTGCAGGCCGAACGTCGATACGAGCAAAGACCAGATGAGCAAAGACCATATAACGGGCCGGAGTTTCACCCGGCGCATTATAAAGATATCAGGGCCGATGTTTACGGCTTGCTGATAAGGACTTCTCCGTCGCGACGCGACACGTTGAGCTCGACGGCGACCGCGATTGCCGCGAGCGCATCTTCGGGCGTAAGACCAGAAACGCTCCCATTTAGGCGAACATCGGGGTCTGCGTTTTGGAGAGTGACGCGGTGGCCGGTTTCTCGCTCGTACCAAGCGAGGAACGTTCCGAGGCTGACGCCGTCAATATCGATAGGTGAGGGGACTGTTTCGATCCAGCTCCAGCGTTCATCGGTGGCCGAAACGCTGGTGCGTTCGATGGCTTGCGGGTTCGCTACGGTGACGGACAATTGCTCGCCCGCCGCGGCCGTTGCGAGCGAACGGCGCTCTTCGGGTTTCTGCAGGGCGATCACGCCTTCACGAACCGAGACACTGAGCCGTTCTTGATCGTAGTCGACCAGATACTGAGTGCCGAGATGTTGGATATCTGCTAAAGCGGTTTTGACCAGTAAATGGTTGTTGCGTATCGCGGGATTTGAGTCGACGAAAATGCGACCCTTGGTGAGTTGGAGATGACTCACGTCGTTGAATATCAGTTCGGAATCGGGCGCAGCACGAACGACGAGGCCAGATGCTAGTCGCAACGATAGTGTGGCTGCGCCCGTATTGATCGTTTGTTGGTCGTAGACGGGCTCGTTGTTACGGAAAGATCCATCGCCGTACACCGTCGATATCGTGGCGACTTGCATCCGAGACTCTTCGGCGTTTCTTGAAATCCAAAACAACACGCCGGAGAAAAGAACGAGCAATACGCTCGCCGCAGTGGCCAACATCCATCGAGGCCGTGGTTTCTCGGCCGGAGTCAGTTGTCGCTCTGCAAGACTCGCTTTCCACTCCGATCGAATGCGGTCAAAAGCCGCTTCGCGACGATCCGTTGGGATGCGAGGTGCATCCCGTAAAGGGCGCAGGGCTTTCTGGATCTCTTCGTCGTTCATGCCCTATACCTCAAGGCCTGCGGCGTTCGCGGCGGACTTGAACGCCACGCGTGCGCGCTGCAGGCTCGATTGAGCGGCATCGTGCGAGACGCCGAGTTTCAATGCGATCTCCTCTGTCGAGAGATCATCGAGATATTTCCACCGCAGCACTTCACCGTAACGGCCCGGCAGTTGCCTAAGTATCGTATCGATTTGCTCCTTTCGCTCTTCCGAGGCCGTCTGTTCCTCAGGTTCATGCTGCAGGTCGGCGGCATATTGTTGTGCTGCACGTTGTCCTGAAGGATCTGAATCCAGACTGACCTGTCTTGCTGCGTCCCGATTCGAGATTTCGAGCAGATCGGCAAGCTCGTTGCGACAGATGCCAGCGAGCCATGAGAACAGGCTCGACTCACCGCGGAAACCATCGAGCTTTCGAACGGCACGACAGAGCGCCCGCTGCGCGGCCTCTTCGGCAAGGCTCGGCTTGTCGCGCACCCTCGAGAGGGCGAAGCGGTAAAGGCGATCGAAATACTCATCGAAAAACTCCTTGAAGGCGAGTTCATCACCCGCTAGGAGCCGCTCTACCTGTTTTTGATCCGACTTCGACATCGCGGCTCGGGAGGTTAGACCGCTCGGGGCACTCGGATCAATCGCGGCGATGGATTTTGGCTCGCCCACCTGTCTAACGGGTCATGAGTGCCATCACCACGCGAATTCTCAAGCAGGTAGTCGGAGCGCCGTTGCGAGGCGAGTATGAGCGCCTCATCCGTTCGCGTTACGCGCTCGCTCACGGCGCTGAACTGTGCGAATTCATGCCGAATCTGCTCGGTTACATCGGGGAAGACGCTCAACCGCTAGCCGTCCTCGGTTATCAGAGCGCGGCGCCTGGCCCTTTATTCCTCGAGCAGTATCTCGATTCGCCGATCGATCAGATGCTACGTGGCCGCGATGATGCGGTCGGCGCTGCAGCCAGGCTAGATCGTCACCGAATCGTCGAGGTTGGCAACTTCGCCAGTCGCGATCGGGCGGCCACGATGGCGTTACTGCAGCAACTGCCAGGCTTTCTCGCCCGAGAAGGGTTCGAATGGTTGGTATTCACGGGCACACCGCAAGTGTGCGTACTGGTCGCGGGCTTCGGTGCGCCGCTACTTGATCTCGGCAGAGCAGACCCTCAGAGGCTGCAAGGCGGTGCCGCCCATTGGGGCCGTTATTATGAGAGTGCGCCGCGGATCATGGCGGGCTGGCTGGGTCATTGCGCGCAGGTGGCCGCGTGAGCGTCGCATTTCAGGATGCGCGAAAAGTGCTCACGGGCGACGAGTTGGTCGCTCATGAGGCGCAAGCATCAGCATGGTTGGCGAAAACGCCCGACGCATCGGTGCGCTACGGGCTCCTCGCCGACAATGGCATCGCCTGGGCTATCGTCGATCGTGCCTTGCATCGCAGCGCGTTCGTTAATGTGCCGCTACCCCGTCATTTCAGTGAGGCGCAACTAGCCCATGTGGTCGAAGATGCCGCTCTCGATAGAATCATCACGGATGACCCCGATAAGTTAAACCGCCTTCCGGGCGACTGGCGCCGGCTCGACGACGCCATCTTGGGTTTGCAGTGCTGGACGCGATCCATTGCACCGCAGCAACGTCGACTAATACCACCTACAACTTCCAAGATCACTTACACCTCGGGCAGTACCGGAAATCCGAAAGGGGTTTGCTTGCCCCGTGCAGCGATGGATTCGGTCGTGAATTCATTGGTCGGTGTGTTGCGGCCATTGTCGGTGCGTCGCCATCTTTCTCTCCTGCCGTTATCGACTTTGCTAGACAACCTCGTGAGTGTTGAGGTGGCGCCGGCACTCGGCGCAACGGTGTTGTTGCCACCTTTTAGTGAAACCGGCATTGGATATAACGGAATCGACATCCAGCGGATGTTGGCGTGCATTGATCGCTATTCGCCCGAAAGTCTTTTGCTGGTTCCAGAGCTATTACGAGTGCTGGTGGCTTCGGTCGCGAAAGGCTGGCCTGCACCAACTAATCTCAAGTTCATCGCCGTTGGAGGAGCGTCTGTTTCTCCTGAGCTCTTGATGGCAGCCCATGCTGCGGGATTGCCCGCTTACGAAGGATACGGCTTGAGCGAGTGCGCATCCGTCGTGGCGTTGAACTCTCCTGCGGCTGCGCGCAAGGGTAGTGTGGGGCGTGTTCTGCCGCATGCTCGGGTTCGAATCGACGCGACCGGTGAAATTCACGTCCGTGGTGCAACGATGTCAGGCTACCTCGGAGATGGCGATCAAGCGCAAGATGAAGTCGCTACTGGTGATCTTGGCTTCATCGATGAAGACGGCTTTCTATATGTGCGAGGCCGGCAAAAAAATCTATTGATCACGAGCCTTGGCCGCAACGTGTCGCCCGAGTGGGTCGAGCGAGAGCTGCTCGCGAGTAGTTCGATCGGCCAAGCCGTCGTTTTCGGTGAAGCCAAGCCGTTCTTATCTTGCTTGATTTATCCGAGCAGTCCGACTGTCACTGCGGCAGATCTCGGCGCAGCGATCGATGCTGCCAATCGCCGTCTACCGGATTACGCACAAGTTCGTCGCTGGGCTTTGCTGCCCCAGCCGCTACACCTCGTCAATGGGGCGGTGACCGCTAATGGTCGAACCCGTCGTGACGTCGTGTTTTCGCGCCACCAAAATTTGATCGAGGATTTGTATGTCGACGCCATCGCCAGTTGATGCTTACGGTCGTCTTGCCGACGCTACCCAGCACGCACGGGACTATTTATTGTCGGCGCCCGTCATCAGACGGGCCTTGTCAGGTGATGTGACACGCGATCTCTACGTTGCGTTTCTGACGCAGGCGTATCACCACGTGAAGCACACCGTCCCCTTATTGATGGCGGTGGGTAGTCGACTCGATGATTCCAAAGATTGGCTGCGCTCCGAACTGGTTCATTATGTCGAAGAGGAGCACGGTCACGAGCAGTGGATTCTGAACGACATCGCCGCTGCGGGTGGAGATGCCGAACGAGTGAGACGTTCAAAGCCGCATATCGAAACGGATGCGATGGTGGCTTATGCATACGACGTCGCTATGCGACGCAATCCGGTCGGGTTTTTCGGTATGGTGTTCGTTCTGGAAGGAACGAGTGTTGCACTAGCGCTCGATGCTGCAAGTCGTATTGAGTCGGCTCTTGAATTGCCCGATCGCGCGTTCAGTTACCTGCGTAGTCACGGCAAACTCGATCAGGAACATACCCAACATCTGGCGGGAATCGTCAATCGACTAGATGCACCGCTTGATCATGCGGCAATCGTCGACTGTGCCAATGCCATGTTCTGGCTCTACGGTAATGTATTTCGCAGTCTGGAACGAGCGGCCGCATGAGTTCGCCGATTCGGGCGTTGGTCACCGGCGGTGGCAGCGGAATAGGAGCCGCTATCGTTCGACGATTAGTTGATGAGGGCGCCCGGGTACTCATCACCGGTCGTGACGCCTCAAAATTACAAGCGATTGCCGCTGAAGCACCGCAACAGATCGGCATTTTGGTTGCGGATCTCACGATCGAGGCGGATCGAAAGCGGGTGACCGAATATGCCAGCCACTGGGATCACGTCGGGATCGACACCCTTATCAACAATGCTGGTACCGGCGGCGCAGGATTCCTCGAGGATTCAAGTCCGCTACAGATCGACGCAGTACTGCAGACTAATCTCGTCGCGCCGATCTTGCTGACCCAAGCGTTACTTGCACATCTAAAGTCGCTTCCAGAAGCACGCATCGTCAATATCGGCTCGGTATTCGGCTATATCGGCTATCCGTCGCAAGCGGTTTATTCGGCCAGTAAGTTCGGGCTGCGCGGATTTTCAGAAGCCTTGCGTCGTGAACTTGCCGGCAGTCGTGTCACCGTACAGCACATCGCACCACGGGCGACTCGTACGACTTTGAATTCCAACGCGATGGACGAACTCAACCGCGAGCTCGGTAATCGTGTCGATGATCCGGATCGCGTGGCGCAAGTGGTCATCGCCGGTTTGTCGACCCGACGTGCCAACACGGTGATCGGTTGGCCCGAGACATTGTTCGCGCGGGTCAATGCCGTTATGCCATCGCTGGTAGACGGTGCATTAGTAAAACAGCTGCCGGTCATTCGGCGATTCATTCAACGAGGCAATCCATCATGAAGACTAGTCTTGGACGCAAACTTCTCGCAGCGTTGCTGCTGTTGGCCACCGTAGCTCCTGTCGGCGCGGCGTCGTTGGATGCGGAGTTGCTCGATATTCAGCAGACGTGGGCCCGCATCAACTATTCGACAGCGCCTGCCGACCAAAAGGCGACAGAGGTTGCGCAGTTGGCAACTAAGGCAGCAGCCTTAGCTGCAAGTCAGCCGGGACGTGCTGAGCCGATGGTATGGCACGGCATTACTCTGTCGAGTCAGGCGGGTGCCAAAGGGGGTTTAGGAGCGCTGTCCTTGGCGAAGCAAGCACGCGGCGTGTTGGAATCATCACTGAAGATCGATGCCACGGCGCTCTCCGGTTCGGCTCACACCAGTCTTGGAACTCTGTATCACAAGGTGCCGGGTTTCCCGATTGGCTTCGGTGATGACAAGAAAGCACGCCAGCATCTCGAGGCTGCGCTGAGACTGAATCCTGTTGGCATCGATCCCAATTTTTTCTACGCCGAATTTTTACTCGATAAGGGCGAGACGGCACTAGCGATCAAACACTTGAAGATCGCTCAGGCGGCGCCGGCGCGACCCGGTCGCGAGACGGCGGATGCCGGTCGTCGGCAGGAAATCGCGGCGCTGCTGGGCAAAGCGGGTTCCGCCGGTCGCTGAAACGATAGTTATCCATGTCACTGAAATTGATCGGGCGACTCAATCTCGATATCGGGATCATTGGATTCGTTGCATTACTCTTGCTGCTGCTCGCTTTGTTCGACGGCGATGTGATGATCGCGCGATATTTCTTTTTCGACGTGGCAACCAACGAGTGGATTGCTAGGCGCGACTGGTGGGCGAACGAATTGCTGCATACCGGCGGGCGCAATCTGATGCGTATCGTTGGTGTTCTCGCGCTGATAGCTTGGGCAGCCAGCTATCGCTCGACACGCCTAGCGACCCACCGAGCCGACCTTGGTTACTTTGCCGCTTGCATGGTGCTTGTGCCCTTGACCATCGGCATCTTGAAGCAGATCACCAATGTCGACTGCCCCTGGGATCTGCAAGGGTTTGGCGGCAGCATGCCCGTGATCCATTGGTTCGAGCCGCGGCCTGCAGAGTTGCCTCATGCAGCGTGTTTCCCGGGAGCTCATTCGTCATCCGCATTTTCTTTGTTCGGGTTGTTCTTCGTGTGGCGCTCGGTAAAGCCTGCATGGGCGACGGTCGCTCTGCTCAGCACTCTCGCGTTGGGCTGTGCGTTTTCAATTGCCCAGCAATCTCGAGGCGCGCATTTCTTGTCGCACGACATCGTGTCGGCATTGCTCACATGGCTGATTTGTCTCGCGCTACATCGATTTTGGGGCCGTCATGTCACGACGACATCTTGAGATTGTCGTGTTGAGTGTTTTATCCGGAATCGTATCGCTCGATGCAGCGACTGACGAGGCGCCGGGATTTCGATCTCGTACCGATCGCCCGCAGGCTGTTCGTCCGCCAGGAATACCGGACGACGCGACGTTGGAGCGCGAAGGAGCTCGGGTCGGTCAAGTCATCATCAAGGTGCAGGACATTTTCGATACCACACGGCCTGAGGAGAATACTCGCCTTTTTCGATTGGCCAATCGTTGGCATATCAACACGCGTGAATCGACCGTACTAGATCGCCTGCTGGTGCGCAGCGGTGATCTCTATCGCGAGTCGGTCGTGCGCGAGTCTGAGCGCCTGCTGCGTGACACTCGCTATCTCTACGATGCCACGATCACGCCGATTCGCTATACACATGGCATTGTCGATCTTGAGGTCTTCACTCGTGACGTGTGGACTTTGAACCCAGGAGTTTCATTCGGGCGTAAGGGTGGCAAGTCAACGCGCGGTATCGAATTCGAGGAATTGAATTTGTTTGGTCGTGGCACACAAATCAGTGTGAAGCAGTTGAACGAAGTCGACCGAGACATTCAATCGTTTCGATATATCGACAACCAAATCGGAAGTGGGTGGTGGTCGTTGGAGTTGGAGCATTCCGACTTCAGTGATGGTGGCGCCCAGAGAGTTGTGTTGGAGAAACCGTTCTACGCACTCGATACACGTGAAGCCTACGGTGTCTTTTGGTTCAAAGACGAACGGATCGACCCTCGCTATAACGACGGTGATCTACTTGGAAGATATCGACGCGAGTCGGCGACCAAGACGCTTTATGTCGGTCGATCAGCGGGGCGGCGCGAGGGATCGGTGACGCGCTGGACTTTCGGTCTCTCAGACGAATCGGCGTCATTCCAACGTGCAGAGCTCGATGCGCCTCTCTTTACGATCCCCGTAGATCGCCGCTTCGTCTATCCGTGGGCGCAGCTCGACTGGATCGAAGATGATTTTCGTGTGCTTCGCAACCGTGACCAGATCGAGCGAAACGAAGATTTCCAGTACGGATGGCGAATCCGCGGTCGTCTTGGTCGTGCGCTCGAGTCCTGGGGCTCAGAGCGTAATGCTTGGTTGCTTGCTGGCGAACTACACAAAGGCTACGAGCTCGATTCGAAAAGCAGCTTGTTCATCGCTGGCGGTCTCGGTGCGCGCTACGAAGAAGACGGGCTACGCAACGCCAAGCTGTCCGCATCGGCGCGTTACTACCACCGTCAGTCCGATCGCCGGCTGTTTTTCGCGAGCGCCGAAATCGAGTCGGGGGAAAAACTCGATCTCGACAACGAGATTCTGCTCGGCGGTGAAAATGGCCTTCGTGGCTATCCCCTGCGTTATCGAAACGGGCAAGGCCGTTGGACCGTAACGCTAGAGCAGCGCGGCTTCACCGACTGGTATCCGTTTCGTCTCGTTCATGTCGGAGCGGCTGCGTTCGTAGACGTTGGTGGCACCTGGGGCAATGTGGATGGGCAACGCTACCGTCATGACATCCTCGCCGATGCAGGGGTGGGGC
>JBJTBK010000260.1:0-5542 GCA_046091245.1 Nevskiaceae bacterium
CACTTCGTCGAGCGAATCGAGAGCCTCGCAGGTGGCGAGCGCGGCGGCAAGCGTCGTGTAGTAGGTCACCCGTCGCTGCACGGCCTCGCGACGGATGGAGCGGGACTCATTGACCGCCTGCTTGCCCTCGGTGGTGTTCACAATCAGCACGATCTCGCCGTTTTTGATCATGTCGACGCAGTGCGGTCGACCCTCGCGGACCTTGTTGACCGCGCGGCAGGTGAGCCCCGCCGCCGTGAGCGTCGCGGCCGTGCCGGAGGTGGCCACCAGATCAAAACCACGCGCCACGAGCTTGCGCGCGAGCTCTACGGCACCCGGTTTATCGCGCTCGCGCACGCTGATGAAGGCGGTGCCACTGCGCGGCAACACCACTGACGAAGCGGCCTGCGCCTTGGCGTAGGCCTCACCGAAGCTGCGCCCGGTACCCATGACTTCGCCCGTGGATTTCATCTCCGGGCCGAGCATCGGGTCAGCCTCGGGGAACTTGACGAACGGGAATACGGCCTCTTTGACTGAGAAGTACGTGGGCACGCGCTCGCGGGTCACCCCGAGCGCTTGCAGCGAGAGACGGGTCATTACCCGCGCGCCGATCTTTGCGAGCGGCAGCCCCGTCGCCTTGGACACAAATGGCGCGGTACGTGACGCTCGCGGATTCACTTCGAGCACGAAGATCACGCCGTTCTGGATCGCGAACTGGATGTTCATCAGACCAACGACATTCAGGGCGAGAGCGAGCTGGCGCGTCTGCACGCGCAGTTCGTCTTGCAGCGCGGCCGAGAGACTATTCGGCGGTAACGAGCAACCCGAGTCGCCCGAGTGCACGCCCGCCTGCTCGACATGCTCCATGATGCCGCCGATCAGCACCTGCTGACCGTCACACACCGCATCAACGTCGACCTCGATGGCATCGTCGAGGAATCGATCGAGCAGCACCGGCGACTCGTTCGACACCTTCACGGCATCGGTCATGTAGGTCCGCAGATCGTCCTCATTGAAGACGATCTCCATGGCCCGACCACCGAGCACGTACGAGGGGCGCACGACCAACGGGACGCCCACCTCGCGCGCGAGGGCGAGCGCCTGCTCTTCGGTGCGCGCCGTGGCATTGGCCGGTTGGCGCAGACCGAGGGCTTGCACGAGCTTCTGGACGCGTTCGCGATCTTCGGCGACGTCGATCGAATCGGGTGAAGTGCCGATGATCGGCGCACCCTCGCGCTCGAGCGCGCGGCACAGCTTGAGGGGCGTCTGGCCACCGTACTGCACGATCACACCTTCAGGTTTTTCTTTGTCGATGACCTCGAGCACGTCCTCGAGCGTCAAGGGCTCGAAATACAACCGATCGGAGGTGTCGTAATCGGTCGACACGGTTTCCGGGTTGCAGTTGATCATGATGGTCTCGAAACCATCCTCACGCAGCGCCAACGCGGCGTGCACGCAGCAGTAATCGAACTCGATACCCTGGCCGATGCGATTGGGACCACCGCCCAGAATGACGATCTTGCGCTTCGTCGTCGGCTGCGCCTCGCATTCCTCCTCGTAGGTGGAATACAGGTAGGCCGTGGCGGTCGCGAACTCTGCCGCGCAGGTATCGACGCGCTTGTACACCGGGCGAATGCCGAGCTTGCGCCGCAATGCCCGCAGCTCCGACTCACTCCGTCCAACCAGCCGAGCAAGGCGGCTGTCCGAGAAGCCGCGACGCTTGAGTCCACGCAGGCGGGCCGCATCGAGCGCCGCCATGCCCTCACCCTGCACTCGCTGCTCCTCGTCGATCAGTTCACCGATTTGCGCGAGGAACCACGGGTCGATGCGCGACAACTCCCCGATGCGCTCGAAACTCCACCCGGCCCTAAACGCATCGGCGACCTGCAGCAGTCGATCGGGCCCCGGCATGCGCAGATCCTGCGCAAGTTGCGAAGCGGTCTCCTCATTGAGTGGCAAGCGGGTGACAGGCGAGAGCCCATCGAGCCCGGTCTCGAGACCGCGCAGCGCCTTTTGTAGCGATTCCTGAAAGGTTCGACCGATCGCCATGACTTCGCCCACGGACTTCATCTGCGTGGTGAGCCGATCGTTCGCACCTTTGAACTTCTCAAAAGTGAAACGCGGAATCTTGGTGACGACGTAGTCGATTGTCGGCTCAAACGAGGCCGGCGTCGCCCCACCCGTGATGTCGTTGCGCAACTCATCGAGGGTGTAGCCAACGGCAAGCTTGGCTGCAATCTTGGCGATCGGGAAACCCGTCGCCTTGGAGGCGAGCGCGGAGGATCGCGACACCCGCGGGTTCATCTCGATGACAATGAGGCGGCCGTCCTCAGGATTGATGGCGAACTGCACGTTCGAGCCACCGGTATCGACGCCGATCTTGCGCAGCACCGCGATCGAGGCATCGCGCATGCGCTGATATTCTTTGTCCGTCAGGGTCTGCGCCGGGGCCACCGTGATCGAGTCGCCCGTGTGCACGCCCATCGGATCGAGATTCTCGATCGAGCAGAGGATGATGCAGTTGTCGGCGCGATCGCGCACGACCTCCATCTCGTATTCCTTCCAGCCGAGCACCGACTCCTCGACCAGCACCTCGTTGGTGGGCGAGGCATCGAGACCGCGCGCCACGATGGTGTCGAATTCCTCGCGGTTATACGCGATGCCACCCCCCGAGCCGCCGAGCGTGAACGAGGGGCGAATGACGCAGGGGAAACCGAGCGGCGCCTGGACAGCGAGCGCTTCTTCCATCGTGTGCGCGACGGCGGCGCGCGCTGACTCGAGACCGATCTCGCGCATCGCGTTGCGAAAGAGTTCGCGATCCTCGGCCATGTCGATCGCCTCGCGCGAGGCACCGATCAACTCGACGTCATACTTCTCAAGCACGCCCTCGCGTACGAGATCGAGCGCCGTGTTGAGGGCCGTCTGGCCGCCCATCGTCGGCAGCACCGCATCGGGCCGCTCTTTCTCGATGATGCGCGCCACGGTGCGCCAGTTGATGGGCTCGATGTAGGTCGCATCGGCCATGCCGGGGTCGGTCATGATCGTGGCCGGGTTCGAGTTCACCAAGATGACTCGGTAGCCCTCCTCGCGCAGCGCCTTGCAGGCCTGTGCGCCGGAGTAATCGAACTCGCAGGCCTGACCGATGACAATCGGCCCGGCGCCGATGCTCAGGATGCTTTGGAGGTCTGTTCTCTTCGGCATGGACGCTCGTGACCCTTGGCTCAGGCTGCACGGCGCCGCTGCATGGCGGCGGTGAAGCGTTCAAAAAGATAATTGACGTCGTGAGGTCCCGGGCTTGCTTCCGGGTGACCCTGAAAACCGAAGGCATCGCAGTCGGTGCGCGCCACGCCCTGCAAGCTGCCATCGAACAGCGAACGGTGCGTGGCCTTGAGATTCGCCGGTAACGACGTCTCGTCGATGGCAAAGCCGTGGTTCTGCGAGGTGATCAGCACTCGACCGCTGTCTAGATCCTGCACCGGGTGGTTCGCGCCGTGATGGCCAAATTTCATCTTCACGGTGCGCGCGCCGCTCGCGAGCCCGAGCAACTGATGCCCGAGACAGATACCGAACACCGGCTGCTGCGCGGCGATGAGCTCGCGGATGGCGCGGATCGCATAATCGCAGGGCTCCGGATCGCCCGGTCCGTTCGAGAGAAATACGCCCTCGGGCGCGAGCGCGAGAACCTCGGCGGCCGGTGTCTGCGCGGGCACCACAGTGACGCGACAGCCCGCATCGATGAGCAAACGCAGGATGTTGTGCTTGACGCCGTAATCGTAGGCGACGACGTGATACGGCTTATGCGTGGCGGAACGCGCGGGCGGTGCATCGAAGCTCGAGCCCTGCGTCCACTCGTGGCGCGAGGTCACGCTGACGACCTTGGCCAAGTCCATGCCCTTCAAGCCTGGGAACGCGCGAGCTCCGGCGAGCGCTTCCGCTTCGGTTGGTGCGATGCAGCCCGACTGCGCACCCTTCTCGCGCAAGATGCGCGTCAGGCGCCGCGTGTCGATGCCCGCGATGGCGACCACGCCTTGCTGCTGCAGGAATTCGCGCAAGCCCTGCTGCATCCGCCAGTTGCTCGCCCGCGGCGGCAGATCACGAATGACCAGACCCGCGGCATACGCGCGGGTTGATTCCATATCTTCGAGATTGGTGCCGACGTTCCCGATGTGCGGATACGTCAAGGTGACGATCTGCCTCGAGTACGAAGGGTCCGTGAGAATTTCCTGATAGCCCGTGAGTGCGGTATTGAAAACCACTTCACCGGAGGTGGCGCCTGATGCGCCGATCGATTCACCGCGGAACGTAGAGCCGTCCGCGAGCGCCAACACTGCATCGCTCACTCGAATCACCCGTCTGTGTTCTTCTGCCAAACCTCTCCGACGCAGTGTGCGAGGTTTAGATGAACAAAGCGGGAGGCATTCTCTCGAACACCTCCCGCCCTGCACGGACTAACCCGGCTATCGGATTAGAAGGAAATTCTATGTTTTCGAGGCCCCTTCTGTCCACGAAAATCGGCAGTGAGCAACTGAGGTAAATTCCCGGTGAATCGCCCTAAGTTATTGATTTAAAGGTACTTATTTCGGCGTCGAAATTATCTCGGCGTCGAAATTACATCCATCATGGAATAACGTCCCGCGGGCTTACCGATCAAAAATCGGGCCGCCTGCAGGGCGCCGCGGGCAAAAATGGTCCGATCAGTCGCCTGGTGCTGTAGCACCAGGCGTTCGCCCGCACCGGCGAAGTAGACGGCATGATCGCCGACGATGTCGCCGGCTCGCAGCACAGAGAAGCCAATTTCGCCGATTTTGCGCTCTCCCGAGCCGCGCGGAGCCACCGCCACGTCGTTCAAGGCCTGACCTCGACCGGCCGCCGCCGCCCGACCCAGGGCCAGCGCGGTCCCTGAGGGAGCGTCTTTCTTGTGGCGATGGTGGCCTTCGAAAATCTCGATATCGAAGCCTTCGGGCAAAGCGCGCGCCGCGACGCGCACGAGCTCCGCCAGCAAAGTGACTCCAAGGCTCGTGTTGGCCGCGATGAGCACCGGGATGTGTTGTGCGGCAGCGGCCGCTGCGACCTCGACCTCGCCACCGAGACCGGTCGTGCCAATAAGTGCCGCCACGCCCCGCTCCGCGCAGCGCGCGAGATTTGCGGCCGTCTGCGTCGGCGAAGAGAAATCAATCATGACATCGGCATCGTGCAGCACGCTCGCCAAATCCGTGCTGATGCCGCGCGCGGCATCGGCGGCGCGATCAATCGCGCCAACGCAGCGAAGTTCGGGCTGCGTGGCAGCCAACTGCGTGATTGTTTGCCCCATGCGCCCGGCTGCACCGACCATCACCCAACGCATGTCATCTCACCTCGATCACCGAGGCAGCGGGCCGATCGCCTCAGCTGCCAGAGAAAAACCGTTTCACACCCTCGAAGAAACCTTCTTCGCGCGGCGTGTGCCCGCGCCCATCGCTGCGCAGCGACTGATCGAACTTCTTCAAAAGTTCGCGCTGCTCGGCCGACAGGTTCACGGGTGTTTCTACCACAACACGACAGAACAGATCGCCCCGGTCGCCAC
>JBJTBK010000261.1:0-5949 GCA_046091245.1 Nevskiaceae bacterium
GTTGTAGCGCGCCGCAGCAAAGTTTGGAGCGAGCTCCAGGCAGCGCTTGAGCAAATGTTCCGCCGCCTGATCCTGACCGCAGCGCACGGCCACTTCCGCCAACATACGGATTGCCGCGACGTCGGTCGGTGCCATCTTGAGATGGCTTTTCAATACGCGTTCAGCCTGCGGGATGTCATTGGCGAGCATGGCGGTGGCCGCTTGACGCAGCAGCGGATCGCGGGTCGCGCATTGCACGTGGCGCGAGTAGGCAAGATCGGCCTCGGCGGTCTGACCGATGGCCATGAGGTGATCCGCCAGCACCCGCCACGCCTCGGGGTGCTCCGGATGCTGACGAACGATCTCGAACAGCACTTTGAGGGCGTCATCGCCTTGCCCGGCGGCAGCCAACTGCCGCGCCTGCGCCAACGCGCTATCGACCGAGTGTGTGGGTGCCGGTGCCTCGCCCATGAGGCCGCATGCTACCCGAAAGAACGTGGCTAGACGTTCGAGTCGGGGGCGGCGGCCTTGCGGCGCGCCATGAAATCGAGCAACGCCTCGTCGATTGCCGGATCAAGCGGCGGCGGCACGTACTCTTCGAGCATGCGCTTGTACTGCCCGTTGGCGCGCTGCGCCATGTCGAGGGCACCTTCAGCGTCCCACTGCTCGAAGCTGTTGTTATCGGCGAGCGGCGAGCGATAAAACGCAGTCTCGAAATTGGCCTGCGTATGCGCGCAACCGAGAAAATGCTTCCCAGGGCCGACCTCGGCGATGGCATCCAGGGCCTGACCGTTGGGCGAGACGTCGACGCCCGCCAACATGGTGTGGAACATGGCAGCCTGATCGACATCCATCATGAACTTCTCGTAGCCCATGGTGAGGCCGCCTTCGAGCCAGCCTGCGGTGTGCAACACGAAGTTCACGCCGGCCAGACAGGTCGGCAGCATGGTCTGTGCCGACTCGTAAGCAGCCTGCGCATCCGCAATCTTTGACGCGCACAGCCCACCGCCCGAACGGAACGGCACGCCGAGTCGGCGAGCGAGCGCACCCATGACGTAGAGCACCAGTGCGGGTTCCGGCGTGCCGAAGGTGGGCGCACCCGATTGCATGGACATGGACGAGGCAAAACTGCCAAAGATCACCGGGGCACCGGGGTTCAGTAATTGCACGAGCGCCATGCCGGCGAGGGCCTCGGCGAGGGTCTGCGTGGCGGTACCCGCCACCGTGACCGGTGCCATCGCGCCCGCCAGGATGAACGGTGTGACGAGACAGGCCTGATTGGCGCGTGCGTAGACCTTGAGTGCGCCCAACATGGTGGCGTCGTAGGTCATCGGCGAGTTGACGTTAATGAGGTTGACGAGCGCCGTGTTGGGTCGGCCCGTCAGCGGATCGAGGTATCGATCGCCGAGCGCGATCTTGGCCATTTCGACCGAGTCGGCGGCACGATCGGGTGCGGTCACCGAACCCATGAACGCCTTGTCGCTGTACTTGACGTGGCTGTAGACCATGTCGAGGTGCCGCTTGTTGACCGGCAGGTCCACCGGTTCGCAGATGGTGCCGCCTGAATGATGGAGCGAGTTCGCCATGTAGGCGAGCTTTACGAAATTGCGGAAGTCCTCGATGCGCGCATAACGGCGACCTTCGTCGAGGTTGCGCACGAACGGCGAGCCATAGGCCGGCACAAACACGGTGGCATCACCACCGATGCGTACGTCGCGCGCGGGGTTCCGGGCGACCTGAGTGAATTCGCTCGGCGCGTGTTCGCGAATCAGTTGCCGGCACAGACCCCGCGGCATGCGCACGCGCTCGCCCTCGACGCTGGCGCCGGCCTTGCGCCAGAACTCGAGAACTTCCGGGTCTTCACGAAACTCGATGCCCACTTCTTCGAGAATGCGATCGGCGTTGTCCTCGATGATTGAGAGCCCCTCATCGCCCAGCACCTCGAAGCGCGGGATCTTGCGCACGATGTACGGCTGGGAGGCGGCGCCTCGTGCCGTGCGGGCGGCGCGCTTGGCGTCACGGGCGCTCGGGCGCCGACCGGCAGCAGGGGTGGTCGAGGTATCGGTCATGATCCAAAAATTATGGGCACCGGACGCGTCGGGGACTGACCCAATTGCGTCATCTCCTTGTCCCGCTGCGCCGTCAGTAGCCGTCTTTTTGGTACTCGCCCCGGCTCTCCGGGTCGCCGAGCGAATAGTAGTCGCCTTTGTCCGCGACGAAGATGTGGCCGGTCAGGGTCAATCCGCTTGGACCGTCGATCGCGCCCGCGCAGACCGAGGTTACCGCTTGGCCGTCGCGCTTCCAGAAGAGCGACGATCCGCAGCGGCTGCAGAAACCACGCTGCGCGGTGTCGCTCGCCCGGTACCAGCGCAGCGGGCCGTCGCTCAGCATGTGCAGGTCGGCGTCCGCGGAATGCGTGGAGGCCCAGTAGTGGCCGGTCTGCTTGCGGCTTTGGTTGCAGTGACAGGCGATGATGCCGTCGAGTGGGCCGCGCAGCTCGAAGCGGACATCCCCGCACAGACAAGAGCCGGTCTTCATGGTGGGTGCTCCCTTCGCAGACGGGCGATGTGCTCGGGGCCCACGCCGCAGCAGCCGCCGAGCGCGTGCGCGCCGAGTCGGCGCCACTCGCGGGAGAGGGTGGCGTACTCGGCGGGCGGTGCGACACCGATGAACTTCCAGTCCGGCGCCTCGTAGCGGCCGCACTCGGGGTAGGCGGCGGTCGGACCGGACCAGTGACGACGCAGCACCTCAAGCGCAGGCAGCGTGTCGTCCACTGAGGTATGCATGATGGCCATCGCATCGGGCTGCAGGGCTGCGAGCCCTGCGGCTACCAGTTCGAGATCGGAGTCCGGCCGCCCGAAACCCACGAGCCGACCCTCGGCGCTGCGCTCGACTGAGAGCCCGATCCAGACGGGTAATCCGCTCGCGAGCGCCGCCTCGCAGGCCCAGAGCGAGTAGTCGAGATCGCGCATCATCTCCATCAGGATGAATTCGGCCCCACCCTCGCGCAGGCTTGCCGCCTTGCGCGCGAAGAGGGCACGAGACTCGTCCTCGGTCCAATCGTGGTTGAACTGTGTGCGGTCCGACCCCGGTACCGTCGGGCGCATCGTCGACATGGATCCTGCGACCACTGCGCCGGTGCCCGCCGCCGCCGTTCGCGCCTCAGCCAGCGCGACGGCATCGATGCGTTCCATCTCGTCCAAGCGCCCGAAGTGTTCGAGCAGCAGCGGGCTGCTGGCGAAGGTATTGGCGGTGACGACCTCGGCGCCCGCAGCGAGGTAAGCGCGATGCACGTCGCGTACGATCTGCGGATGCGTGAGGTTGGCCTCCGCGCACCACAGCGCCGTGCTCATCGGTGCGCCCTGGCGCTGGATCTCGGTGCCCACGCCGCCGTCGAGCAGCACGACCTTGTCGTCGCGCAGTCGACGCAGCAATTCGGTATAGCCCGGTGTGCTCACGCGCGCATGCGCGAGCCGGTTGGGTCGAAGGCCGGCGCGGTCCGGCGCACCGCCGGTCGACGGTCGCCGATCAGCTCGACCGCGAAGCCTGTCGTGGCCTGCGCCGACGTGGTGTCGACATAGCCGAGCGCGAGCGACTTGCCGACCGAGTGGCCGTACGCGCCCGAGGTCACCCAGCCCACGACCTTGTCGTTGAGCCAGATCGGTTCGTCGGCGATGGCATCGCAATCGCGCGCATCGATCTCGAGTGTAATCAGCTTGCGCGCACCGCCCTGCGTTTTCTCGGCGAGCGCAGCATCGCGTCCGATGAACTGCGGCTTCTTGAGATCGACGAAACGGTCGAGGCCGGCTTCGAAGGGGCCGTAGATGGGCCGGTACTCGCGCGCCCAGCTGCCGAAGCTTTTTTCCATGCGCATCGCGTTCAGGGCGCGGCCGCCGAAGTGGCGCAGTCCGAGCGGTTTACCGGCTTCGACCAGACGGTCGTAGAGGGTCCGCTGGAACTCGCTCTTGACCCAGATCTCGTAACCGAGATCACCCGTGAAGGACAGACGACCCACGAGCGCGGGCACGAGGCCGACATCCATCGCACCGAAGGACATGAATGGGAATGCCTGGGTGCTGAGATCCTCGTCCACCAAAGATTGCAGCAGCTCGCGCGAGGCGGGTCCCGCGATCGAGAAGCCCAGCCATTCCATCGCACAGGCGCGCACGTGTACGTCGAAGCCCGCGGTGCGCGCCTCGAACCAGCGCTGATAGAAGCGCTCTGCCGCGTAGGTGCCGACCAGCAGGAAGCGTTCGGCGTTGATGCGGCACATGGTGATTTCGCCGATCAAGCGGCCGCGCTCATTGAGCATCGGGGTGAGGGCGACGCGACCACTGGTCGGGACCGTATTGGCCATGAGCGTGGCGAGCCAGCGCTCGGCATCGCGTCCGGTGACCTCGAACTTGCCGTAGTTGGAGATCTCGATGAGGCCGACGGCGTCACGCACCGCGCGACATTCCGCACCCACATGGGCGTGCGCGCTGGAGCGGCGGAAGGTCACTTCTTCTTCGGCAGGCGTGCCCTGGGGGGCGAACCACAGCGCGTGCTCGAGGCCGCAGTAATCGCCCCACAGCGGGTTCTCAGCCTGCATGCGATCGTACACGGGCGTGGTCTTGAGCGGGCGTGCCGCCGGTAGTTCTTCGTTGGGAAAGCGGATGCGGAAACGACGCGAGTAGTTTTCACGCACCTTGGTGTTGGTATAGCGGCGGGTCGCCCATTCGCCGTAGCGCGCGACATCCATGCCCCAGATGTCGGCGCCCGGGTCGCCATCGACCATCCAGTGCGACAGCGCAAGACCCACACCACCGCCCTGGCTGAAGCCGGCCATGACGCCACAGGCCACCCAAAAATTGCGCAGACCGGGTACCGGTCCGACCAGCGGGTTGCCATCGGGCGCGAACGTGAAAGGACCATTGACGATCTTGCGGATACCAACTTCGCCAAGGCGCCGGACATGTTTGAAGCCCACCTCGAGGCTGGGTGCGATACGCTCGAGATCGTTCGGCAGCAGATCCTGGCCGAAATCCCAAGGCGTAGTGCGCGGCGACCAGGGCACACCCGCTCGTTCGTAGGTGCCGAGCAGCACACCGCCACGCTCCTGGCGCATGTAAATCTCGCCCTCGAAGTCGATGACGTGCAGCAATTCCGGCTGTCCAGCGAGTTCCGGCAAATCATCAGTGATGATGTACTGGTGTTCCATGGCGAGGATCGGCAGCTCAAGTCCGACCATGCGACCGACTTCGCGCGCCCATAGGCCGCCCGCGTTGACGACATGCTCAGCGTGCACGTTGCCCTGTTCGGTGATCACGTCCCAGCTGCCATCGGCTCGCTGCTTCAAATCGAGCACGCGGCACTGACGCACGATCTCGGCACCGCCGATCTGCGCTGACTTGGCGTACGCATGCGTGACGCCGTAGGGGTCCACATGCCCTTCGATCGGGTCGTAGATGGCGCCGACGAAATGACGCTCATCGAGCAGCGGCAAGCGCTTTTTGGTCTCCACCATATCAATGAGGTCGAGTTCCATGCCGAGGTAGCGACCTCGTGCGACCGTCATCTTCAGCCAATCGAGTCGCTCCGGCGTGCCGGCGAGCATCAGTCCGCCCGTGATGTGCAGACCGCAGGATTGTCCTGAGATCTGCTCGAGCTCGCGGTAGAGGTTGATCGTGTACTGCTGCAGCTTTGCAACGTTCGGGTCGCCATTGACGGTATGCATGCCGCCGGCGGCCAGCCAGGTTGATCCCGAGGTGAGTTCCGCTCGCTCGATGAGCAGGACATCGCGCCAGCCCGCTTTCGTCAGGTGGTACAACACGCTGACGCCGACGACGCCGCCGCCGATCACCACTACTTGTGCCGTGTTCTTCATGTTCGATCTCTTTCGTCTGTATTAACTCACCGGGGGCGCGCCGCCCTCCGCCGTTCGGCGGGCGACGAAATCATTGAGAGCCTCGACGATCGCCGGGTCGCGCG
>JBJTBK010000262.1:0-27093 GCA_046091245.1 Nevskiaceae bacterium
ATATATAACACCGTTTGAGGATTCGATATGAAGCGCGTACTCGTGCTGTCGCTCGGTTTACTGATTGCCGCCTCCGCCGCCCAGGCTGAGGATCTGAAGGCCGTGTACGAGCGCGCGCTGGCCAACGACCCACAGATCCGCGAGGCCGACGCCCTGCGCCTTGCCGCGCGCGAGGCGCGCCCGCAGGCCTGGGCCGCCGTGTTACCGCAGATCTCCGGCTCCGCCAGCAAGGCCAAGTCCGACACGACCACCCTCGGTCAGTTTCCGCAGGAAATCGAACAGCCCACCGGTTCTGGCAACCGAGTGGTGTTCAACTTCATCTCCTCGAGTACCTCCAAGCCGGAGACCGACCGCTGGAGCCTCGATCTGCGCCAGAGCCTGATCTCCTGGGACAATTGGGTCGCCATCAAGCGCGCGAGCCGTCAGGTGGCGCAGGCGGAGGCGGACTTCCGCGCCGCCGAGCAGCAACTCATCCTTCGCGTCAGTGAGGCGTACTTCAACGTGCTGGCCTCGCAAGACAACGTCGATGCCCAGTCCTCAGCGTTCGAAGCCATCTCGCGTCAACTCGAGCAGGCGGAAAAACGCTTCGAGGTCGGTCTCATTGCCATCACCGACGTCCAGGAAGCCAAGGCCGCGCGCGACAGCGCTGCCGCAGCGGTGATCGCTGCCAAGCGTCAGCTGGCCTCGACGGAAGAACTGCTGCGGGAACTCACCGCGGAGAAGTACCCGGCGCTCGCCAAGCCGGGTGACAGCATGCCGCTGAAGTCGCCAGAGCCTGCGGACGAGTCACAATGGGTCGAGCGGTCCATGGAGCAAAATCTCGCGCTGGTCTCGAGCCGGCTTGCGGCCGATATCGCCCGCGACAACGTGCGCGCGGCGTTTGGCGGGCACTTGCCGGAGCTTGATCTCGTGGCGAGCAAGAGCAATACCGACCAGACGAGCCCGATCAAGTTCTCGAGCGGCAATGTTGGCACACGCACCAACGACAGCGACGACACCACGTATTCGCTGCAAATGTCCGTACCGATCTTCAGCGGCGGTGGCACGCACTCGCGCGTCCGTCAAACGGAGTACCAGTGGCAGGCAGCGCGCGAGCGTTTGTCGCGTGTGTCGCGACAGACGGAGCGTCAGGCGCGCGATGCCTATCTTGGTGTGATTAGCGAGATCTCCCGCGTCAATGCGCTGCGTCAGGCGCTCGAGTCGAGCCAGACGGCCCTCAAGGCGACGGAGGCGGGTTACGAAGTGGGTACGCGCACTGCGGTCGATGTGCTCGAAGCGCGCCGCAGCCTGGCCGCCGCGCAAACCAACTACTCGCGCAGCCGCTACGACTACATGCTCAATGTAATGCGGTTGCGGCTGGCCTCGGGCACGCTCGATCGGACGACGCTCGAAGAGGTCAACGGCTGGCTGACCGAAGGTCCTACAGCCCGATAAGCGGCTCGATCAGCTGCATCAGGCGACGTGTGCTGCTGCCGTTACGGGCGACAAACTGCTGACCGATTGAACCACGCTGCGCGCGTTCCAGCTTGTCGCTCACGAGTGTCTCGAGCTCCGTCACGAGTTGCCCCACGTTGCGCACGATGTGCACCGCACCGGCCTCGACGAGTGCGAGTGAGATGTCCGACGCGTTGAAAAAGTGCGGCCCCGTCAACGAAGGGATGGACAACGCCGCAGGCTCAATGAGGTTGTGCCCCCCGACATCCGGGACGAGGCTGCCTCCCACGAAAGCCGCATCGCCGGCCGCGTAGAAACCAAGCAACTCTCCCAGTCGGTCGAGCAGCAGCACATCGACGTAGGTCGGCACTGACGCCCCCAATAAGCCGATCGACTCACTGCGACGGATGAACATCACACCGTCGCGCGCCAGGCGTGCCGCCACCGGCTCGAACCGTGGCGGATGACGCGGCGCAAGCACCATCATGACGTCGTGTCCCCGAGCCTTGAGCTGACGCTGCGCCTCGAGCAACGCCGTCTCCTCCTCCTCGTACGTACTGCCCGCAACCACCACGAATCGTGAGCCGAGGCCGTATTGAGCACGCAGCCGGGCACCCAGTTCGGCAATGTTGGCGGGCAACTCAAGATCGAACTTGATATTGCCAATGACGTGCACGCGCTCAGGTGGCGCACCCGCTTCTTTGAAACGCTCGGCATCGCCACCGGTCTGCGCGGCAATCGTCAGCCCATCGGCAAGCGTGCGCGGAAACAACCGAAACAGCAGTCGATAACGACCAATCGCCTTGCGACTGAGGGCCGCGCTCGCGAGCACGAGGGGAATACCGCGATCACCACAGGCGCGAAAGAGATTCGGCCAGATTTCCTTTTCGATGACGATGCCGATTAGCGGTCGGGCGCGTCGCAAGAACAGCCGAACGCACCATGGCAGGTCGAACGGCAGGAAACTCACCGTGACGGCATCACCGAAGAGCGCTTTAGCACGCTCGGCACCGGTAGGTGTCCCGCACGTGATGAGCAGCGGGGTCTGCGAGTAATGGTTACGTAATTCCTTGACGATGGCCGCTGCAGCCTGCACCTCGCCCACTGACACTGCGTGCAGCCAGATCGAGTCTGCCGACTGGGGCGCAACGAGGCCGAAACGCTGCGGGATCCCGCGCCACCAGCCACGATCCTTGAAGCCGCGCCACAGCAGATTGACCAGAGCGTACGGCAGCGCCAGCAGCAACAGAAACTGGTAGAGAACCAGCCACATCAGCCGATCATCGCACCGCGCGCTCCGCGATGCCAAAAAAATAGCCATCGAGCAGCGCCGCCCATCCCGCTTCGTCCACGGGCACGGCCGGTGTCGCATCGGCCACCTTGCACAGGGAGCGACGCACGCGCGCGAGATTGGCGTCCTTCCACCATCCGGGCGGACGTACCCGGCCACGATCGAAATCGATCAGGCGAACAGCGCCCTCGGCATCGAACAGGATGTTGTGCGCGTTGAGATCGGCATGCCAAATGCCTGCTTGATGGAACGCGCCAATGACACCGCCGACTGTCCGCCACTCATCGACCGACAGCCCGCCCTCGCGTAACCGCGTGGCGAGAGTCCGTGCACCCGGAACGCGCAGCGTCAGCAAGTCACCGCGGTAGCCGTTCGCCGCACGCAGGAAACGCGCCGCCACCACCGTTGCCACCGGCAAACCCGCTTGCGCGCACTGCTGCAACAAAGAAAACTCTCGGAACGGACGCGATCGCTGCGGATCGGCTCCGAGATACCAATCTGGATTGAAACGGCCGATCAGCCCGCCACGCCGATAATGCCGCAAGGCGTACTCGCGCCCCTCGGTGGCGAAGAACCACGTACTGCCGCGCCCCGGCGCAGCACCCGCCAGCGCTCCGCGGTGCTGCCAGTAGCGGGGGCTGAACCACTCGGCTGTGAAATTGCCGCACAAGAAGGGGTCATATAGCATCACCGAATCGCCGGACTCGAGTCGGCTCATCATCGTCGACCCTGTGCCGGATTCCGCCATGCTGCCGCTGTCCACGCCACCTGATTCCGTGTGCCTGTTGCGACTGTCCGCCATCGGCGATACCTGCCACGTGGTACCGCTGCTGCGCAGTCTGCAACGCGCGTGGCCCCAGACGCATTTCAGCTGGGTCATCGGCAAGGCCGAGGCTCGCCTAATGACCTTGCTGCCCGAGGTCGAGTTTATCACCGTCGACAAGCGCGGCGGCTACGGCGGGCTGCGCTCACTGCGCAGGATGCTGGGTCATCGACGATTCGACCTGCTCCTGCACCTGCAGCTGTCCATCCGAGCCAGCGCGGTCGCGGCTCTCGTCCGCGCCGATTGCAAACTCGGCTTTGATCGTGCGCGTGCGCGGGAGCTGCAGTGGTTATTCACGGATGCCCGCATCAAGCCGCGCACCCGCGAGCACGTACTCGACAGTTTCATGGGCTTTGCCGACGCCTGCGGCGTTCACGAGCGGACGCTGGTGTGGGAGTTGCCGTTACCGGAGGCGGCCCGCGACCGTGCACGTGCGCTCATTCCCGAACAGACGCGCGTTGCCGCCCGCACGCTCGTGATCAGTGCCTGTTCGAGCCACGCACTGCGCAACTGGCGCGCGGAGCGCTACGCCGCCGTCGCGCGCCACGCCATCGAGCGGCATGGCCTGCGCGTAATACTCGCCGGCGGGCCAGCCACCCTGGAGCGCGAGATGGCCGACGCCATCCGTCGCGAGTGCCCGCAGGTCATCGATCAGGTGGGCCGCGACACGCTACCGGAATTACTGGCGCTGCTGGAGCGAGCCACCGTGCTGCTCGCGCCGGATACGGGGCCTGCACACATGGCGACCATGGTCGGGACGCCGGTGATCGGCCTTTACGCCGCCACCAACCCCGCCCGCAGCGGTCCCTATCTCTCGCGGCAGTGGTGCATCGATGCGTTTCCGCGCGCTGCGGCCGCCTTCATGAACTCGACGCCGGAGCGACTACCTTGGACGACGAAAATCGAGCGACCCGGGGTGATGGATCTGATCGGGGTGGACGAGGTCTGCACGCGGCTCGACGAATTGCTAGCATTGTCGGCATGAAAGACATCCTTGTCCCCATCTCGCCGGGCGAACTGCTCGACAAGATCACCATCCTGCGCATCAAGTCGGCCCGCATGACGGATGCCGACAAAGTCCGCAACGTCCGACTCGAGCTGGAGCTACTCGAAAAGACCTGGCGAGACAGCGGCTCGGCGATCCCCGAGGTCGCTGCCGACGAGGCGGCACTGCAGCGCGTCAACGAGGCGTTGTGGGTCATCGAAGACGAGATTCGCGATAAAGAACTCGCACAGCAGTTCGACGCACGGTTCATCGAACTTGCCCGGGCAGTCTACGTGACCAACGATGAACGAGCCGTTGTGAAAAAGCGTATCAACGTGGCGCTCGGCTCACGAATCGTCGAAGAAAAATCCTATAAGCCGTACAAGGCGAGCTGACGCGCGTCGCTCGGATAAACCGCCTTCAGCGCTGCAGCGTGTACTCCGCGCCGCAGTAGGGGCATTTCGCCCATCCGGTCTTTTCGATCGGCAAGTACACCCGCGGATGCGAGTTCCACAGATGCATCTGCGGCATCGGACAGGACAGCGGTAAATCGAGGTCGCTGACCTCGTATTTGTTTTGCGCGTTCGGCTGGATGAGGGTGCTGGAAGTCATCGGCGACGATTATACGCCGGAGGCGGGTTCATCGCGGAAGGTCTCCTCCCAGATCCGACCCACAGCGTGTCGCTCGGCGACAAACTCACTGTCAGCGACCACTGTTCCCTCCTCGCGCAGTGAACGGTGGTGACTGCGCGCCCGATAGGCGCGATAGGCGCCCGTCAACGAGTCAACCGTTTGCTGCGAGACCAGTTTACCGGAGGCCAGCGTTTCGAGTTGACGGATCGTGTCGGAGAACATCAGCACGATCGGCTGCCGACCCGCCTCGCGCAGCGTCCAGTACTGCGCCAGAAACTCGATATCGGCGATACCCCCCGATCCCTGTTTGAGGTCAAACTCGCCCTCGCGCGCCTTCGACAGCTCGCGGCGCATGCGCTCGCGCATGCTGCGAACCTCCTCGCGCAGGCTGTCGCGCCGAACGGCCTGCGACAGCACGCGAATACGTACCGCTTCGAACTCGGTGCGCAAGGGGGTCGATCCCGCGACAGCGCGTGCGTGCAACAAGGCTTGATGTTCCCAAGTCCAGGCCTCTTGGCGCTGATACTCCTCGAAGGCCTCGATGCGGGTGATTAGCATGCCACCCTTGCCACTCGGGCGTAACCGAACGTCGACTTCATATAAGCGCCCCGCGGCCGAGTGGACCGTGAGGATATGCACGATGCGCTGCGCGAGTCGTACGAAAAAAATCTGGTTGTCGATCGGTCGCTCGCCGGAGGTTTCCTGCTGCTCGCCGCGCGAATCGTGCAGGAACACGAGATCAAGATCGGAGCCGTAACCCAGTTCCATGCCGCCGAGCTTGCCGTAGCCCACGGCACAGATCCGAACCTCGCGCGAACTGCCGTCGGCGGTATCCGAACATTGCGGCGTACCAAACTGCGCAATCATTTGCGCCCAGGCTTGCTGCATTGCACGCTCGATAATGAGCTCGGCGATGTCGGTGAGACGGTCAGAGACCCGCATCAGCGGCAGTCGGCCTGCAAGATCGGCGACGGCCACCTTGAACACTGCGGCGCGCTTGAAGTGCACGAGTGCCTCGACCAAACGCTCCGGATCCTCGCCTGCGACACGCGCCAGCCGATCCTCAAGTTCAGCGTCCAACTCCGCACGACCGGGCACGTCAGTCAGGGCGCGATCATCGAGCAGTTCATCCAGCAACAGGGGGTGCGCGGCCAACTGCTGGACCAGAAAATCTCCGCCACGACAGACGGTCAGGAAGCGTGCGCGAGCGACGGGGTTTTCGTTGAGCAGCGCAAAATACGACGAGCGACCGCCGATCGCCTCGAGCACGCGCAGGATGCGCATCACCAGCACGCGGCACTCATCCTCAGCGCTCAACGCAGTGAGCAGCTCCGGCAGCAGCAACTGAAGGCGGCGGGTCGCCACGGCATCGAGCCGTCGAACCGCGGCACTGTCACGGAAATCAACCAATAGCCGCGCGATATCTGCTGCATCGCCGAGACTGCGGGAGTGCAACCACTCGCGCAGCATCTCGGGGGTGGTGGCCTCGTCCCACAACACCGCCCAACCCACGTCAGTGCGCGCGGTGACGTTCGTCTCGCTAGCGCCGTCGCGCTCACCGATCGGTGCAAACACCAAGGCGTTGAATTCCCGTTGTACGCCATCGAGATGGTGTTGCAGTCGATGCATCAGATCGGCCCAACATGGTTCCCCCATCGCCCGCGCCAATTTGTCCTGCGCCGATTCATCGACTGGCAACGAGTGGGTCTGTGAATCACGCTGCATCTGCAGCCTATTCTCAAGGGTGCGCAGATACCGGTAGGCGGAATCAAGTTGCTGTACGACCTGCGGTCGCAGCAACTTGCTACGCGCCAGTTGCGGCAATATTTCGAATAGTCGCTGCCCCTGCAGGCGTCGGTCCTGTCCGCCGCGAATCAACTGCAACGCCTGGACGACGAACTCGATCTCGCGAATACCACCCGGGCCAAGCTTGATATGACCCACCAGATCGCGACGCGCCACCTGCTTCTCGATGAGTTGCTTCATCTCGCGCAAGCTCTCGAAGACGCCGAAATCGAGATAGCGGCGATAAACAAAGGGTCGTACCGCCTCTGCGTAAAGCTCGGAATAGGTCTCGAGCGCCGTCAACGCACGCGCCTTCACCCAAGCGTAGCGCTCCCAGTCGCGCCCGTGCTGCAGCAGATAGTCCTCGAAGGCGGAGAAGCCACAGGCGAGCGGTCCGGAATCGCCAAACGGCCGCAGCCGCATGTCCACCCGAAAAACGAAGACTTCAGCCGTGACGCTCGCTAGCAAACGCAACAAGGCCTGTCCCCCGCGAATGAAATATTCGTCGTGGCTCACCGGTGCGGCATGCGCGGTCTCGCCGTAACCGGGAAACAGGAAGACGAGATCGATATCGGAGGAAAAATTCAGCTCCCTACCGCCGAGCTTGCCCATGCCGACGACCACGAGTGGCATCGGCGAACCATCGGCATATTGCGCAGCGCCGTAACGGGCTGTGGTGATGTGCGTGGCGATCTCGGTGGCCAGCGCTACGGCATCGTCTGCGAAGGCAGACAGGTCCTCGAGCGTCTCCTTGAGAGTCGCTCGACCGCTGAGATCGCGCCACGCGATGCGCACCATCTCCCGCCGGCGCCAGCGACGCAGCCAAGATTGCCACTCGCTCTCAGGTGCTGAAATGTCGGGCTGCGCATCGCGAGGCCAACACAATCGCCCACCTGCCGTCCGGAGTTGCAGCAACGCCTCGTGACGCTGCAAGTCGACCCACAACTCGGCATCTCGTGCAAAGCTCTCAGCGACGAAGTCGCTGCAGCCCAACACATGGGTGGCTTCATCGCGTAGCGGTAGTGGGAAGTCTTCGCTGTGCATCGGTGTGATCCACCGCAAGGATACAAAAAAAGCCCCGCGCAAGGCGGGGCTCGATGCGGACGGCAACTCGGGAGGGGGGATGAGACTGCCGCCGTCGAATCAAGACTAAACGGACGACGCGTGGCAGTATGTACGGAGTAATACCTAAGTACTTCCAACGATCCGCGGCAGACCCGGATCCGCCGCAGGACCCCGACCATGTCCGTGACCGAAACCAGCTATCGCGATGCCATCAGCCGTTTCCTGAGCGGCGTGACCGTGATTACCACCTCTCATAACGGCGAGGCACAAGGCATCACCGCCACGGCTGTCGCTTCGGTAACCCTGCAGCCGCCTACCCTGCTTGTATGCCTCAATCGCCAATCCGCCACCTGTCAAACGCTGATCGACAGTGGTGTGTTCGCCGTCAACATCCTGCCGGCGACTCAGCAAACGCTCGCACAGCGCTTTGCGACCAAGCAGCCCGACAAATTCGCCGGCGTCGCAACGACCACAGGAAGCAGCGGCGCACCGCTGCTCATCGGGGCGCTCGCGCACCTCGAGTGCCGGGTGAGTGCGCAAAACGACGTCGGCACGCATCGGATATTTTTTGGCGGGGTCGTCAGCGTAGCGGTCGCCGAAGGCACGCCGCTCGGCTACTTCCGCGGCAAATTCTCGACGCTTGCGTCGTAACCGAGCGGCGACGCTAGCGGAGTTGCCTGCTGCTGCACGGCAGCCACTCGCAGCAGCACGGCTTCGGCAAACGGTCTCGCCACGTATTGCGCGCCAATCGGCAAGCCGCGGCTGTCGAGCCCTGCGGGCACGCTGATCGCGGGTAACCCCAGAAAGTTGAACGGTGCCGTACAGCGCACCAGTTGCGCCAGCAACTCCCACAGTGCAGGCCCTGCACCGACATCAGTCTCATCTCGACGAGGCACAGGAATCGGAATCGTCGGCGTGTGCAAGACATCGCAGCGAGAGAACACCTGCATGACGAATCGTCGCAGCAGTGGCAACCGCCACTGCAACGCTTCGAGATACACCGGCGCGGGTATGCCGAGACCGGTACTCGCACGCAGCCTCACCTGCGGCGTATAACGCGCACCCAGTTTGCGCAGCGCCTCACCATGTAGTGCCGTCGCCTCGGCGTAGACCACGGCGCGACTCAACTCCGCCATCACGGCAACGTCTTCGGGTACATCTAACGGAACGAGGAGTGCACCGGCACGCTCCAGCGCCGTGAGCGAGGCTTCCATCGCAGCACGAATCACCGGCGCGACACCCACGGCGAAATGATTACGCGGCACGCCGATACGCAGGCCTTCGACACCGCGAGCGACTTCGTGCACATACCGCGGTCGAGGGCGCGAAGAGCTCCAAGCGTCAATACCATCGGCACCCGCGAGCACCTCGAGCAGTAGCGCGATGTCACGCGCGGAGCGCGCCATCGGTCCGATCACATCGATCGACGGCGACAGCTTCATGCTGCCGGTACGCGGGATCAGACCGTAGGTCGGCTTGCGGCCCACGACCCCCTTAGCGGAGGCAGGAATCCGCACCGAACCGCCGGTATCGGAACCGAGGCTCGCAAATACGGCACCGGTCGCGACCGCCACCGCCGAACCGCTCGAGGAGCCGCCCGAAATAAAATCAGGGTCCCAGGCGTTGCGACAATCGCCGGTCGTCGCGTTGTGCCCCGTCGCACCCAGTGCGAATTCGGCCATGTTCAACGTACCGATATCCACCGCCCCCGCAAGATCGAGACGAGAGACTACGGTCGCACTGCGCCGTGCCGCTCGTGACTGACGCACTTTTGAGGCACAGCTGGTGGATCGACCCTCACGCTCGAACATATCCTTGTGGGCCAAAGGGACACCGAGCAACGCGCCCGGCGGACGCACGCCCTCTGCGGCACAACCCTGCAGCAACGCATCGGCCATCTCGGCGGCAACCATCGAGCCCTCGGCATCGATTTGCACAAAGCAGTTGTGGCGCAACTGCACGAGACGTGCGCGGGCAATGGCCTCTCGCACCAGCTCGACACTTCGCAGCTGACCCTCACGCAGCCCCTCGACCGCAGCCACCAGATCCCTCATCGCCCGTCCTCGGCGAGTTGCTCAAGTAGCGCGAGGTATCCCGCGGGCTCGATCTCGAACAGCCACTGATCGAGGTCAACCTCACCCTGATTCGCTGCAATGCTGCGGACGGCTTCGACCGCCGCCGCGGCACCCGCAGCGATACGCTCAGCCATGGCGGCATCATCCACTGGGATGCCGCTGAGAGACGACAATTCCAGCATGGCGGAGGTGGACAAAGGGTCAGACACGGTGCGCTCCTTTTAAAGAGACCACACCTTACACCGCGGCGTATATCATTTAGAACCCACACCCGCAGCGTGTAACACCCATGTCCCGAGCAGACACTGTGGCCGATGTCATCGTGATCGGAGCCGGCCTTTCGGGTCTTGAGACCGCACTCACCCTTGAAGAGAACGGACTGCGCATCACCGTGCTCGAGGGACGTCGGCGCATCGGCGGACGACTCTATTCGCTCTTTAACTTGCCGGGCCAACCCGAAGTCGGTGGCAACACCGTCTCCCGCGCTTACGGACGGGTGCTCGCAGCAGCCGCCCGACATGGCGTTGAATTTCTCAATGTGGCGCCACGCTACGCGGCGTATCCCGACCGGCAGGAGCTGTTCATCGGGGGCGAGCACATCAGCGCCGCGCGATGGCCAGAGCATCCGCGTAATCCGTTCACCGGTGAGGGCCGGGCCCTGCTCCCGGGTGCCTGGGGTCGCACGATGCTGCGACGACACCGACCCTTCAAGGACGTCGAAAACTGGCACGACGCCCAGCATGCGGCCTTCGATGTGTCGGTGCACGATTTCCTTCGTGCCCAGGGTGCAAGCGATGCGCAGATTGCGCTCGGATACGAAACCAATATGTCCTATGGCGCAGACTCGGCTCACGATGTGTCAATCCTGCAGCTGGCGTTCGTCGATCACTGGCAAGCGATCAATCAGCGCAACACCCAAGCGGCCGATACGTTCACCGGTGTTGTGCGTGGCGGTAATCAAAATTTGCCGCTCGCCATGGCACGCCGTCTGCGCGGCGATCTGTTGCAGGGGAAGGCGGTCACTTCGATCGAACTCGATGAGCGCAGCGTCACGGTGCGCTGTGCCGATGACAGTCGGCTCCAGGCCAAGGCGGTCGTGTGCTCGATGCCTTTCCCAGTGTTGCGTCATGTGACGATTGATCCACTGCCACCGCCGGCGCAGCGCCGCGCGATCCACTTGCTGGGCGCGAAGCCCATCACCCAATTTCATCTTCTGCCCAAGCGCGCCTTCTGGGAGGACGACGGTTTAAGCCCAGCGATGTGGAGCGATGGTCTCTGCGGCTCCATTCTCGCCAACCGGGACACTGACAATCCCGCTCGAGTCACGACGCTGACCGTCTGGTGCAGTGCAGCGACGGCGCGCTATCTCGACCGTTTTCCCGCGGCAGAGGCGGGTCGCATGATTGTCGCGGACATCGAGCGTCTCCGACCCGCAGCACGCGGCGCCCTGCAGGTCGCCGCCGTGCACTCTTGGGAGCGAGACCCGTTTGCCGGTGGGACCTGGGCCATCTTCGGCCCCGGACAGGTCAATGAATTCGTACGCAGCATGGCCACGCCGCACGGTCGGCTCTTCTTCTGCGGCGAGCACACCGCGATTGCTTCGCGAGGCATGGAAGCGGCATTGGAGTCGGCCGAACGGGTGAGCCTCGAAGTGCTCGCGACGTTATAAGGGGATCGGCGGCACCACAAGGGGATCGGCGGCCACGGCCTCCTCAACGAAAGCGAGGGATCACCTCGGTCGCGAACAAGCGGGCTTGCTCGACCATCGCGGCCTGCCGCGCCCCATGAGGATGCGGCACGGGCGACCCACCGAGCTGATACACGTGATCAAGCCCCATGTCGATCAATTCGCCGAGTCGGGCGCGGCATTTGGCCGGCGGTCCGCAGATCGAGAACCAATCAACGAAATCGTCAGGTACCACCTGCAGGTGCTGACCTTCTTCCTGCGCGTGATGCTTCATGTCGTAACCCGACTGCATGTGCGCTGCCAAGGTTTTGAGCTTCTCCGGAAGATGATCGAGCGGCGCGTCCTTCATACCCGCAAAATGCGCGACCATTCCTGCGATCATGCGCCCAAGATTGATGGCCCGCTGTTCGTCAGGGTCGCAAACCAGATTGACATACGCCCCGATGCGCAGCGACTCGCGCGGTCGCCCTGTTTCCTTCAAGCGAGCCAGCGCCACATCCATCGCCCAGCGGATGCGCTCTGGCGCGCTGCCGACGGCAAAGCTCACCCGGTCACCGACATCCACGGCCATGGCGATGGTCTGCGGACCCGTACAGGCGACATCGACGATTACCGGATCGACCTTGAGGCTATCGAACCAGCGCAGTCGTGACGGCGTGCCATGGCGATCGATCGTCTCGCCGCGGGTGTAGGCCTGCAGGCGCTGCACGAAGGTGCGCAACTGTGCTGTGGTGCCATTGCGGATGCCGATGTGCGCGGCGGACGAATCGCCACGACCAATGCCACAGATCACCCGGCCGTGGGACTCGGCCTGCAGTGTGGCGAGCGCACAGGCTGTCACCGCCACATCACGCGTCACCGGGTTGGTCACACCGGTGCCAAGCTTCAGACGGGTGGTCGTCTGTGCCGCCAGCGCCAACTGGGCAAACGGATCGGGGCTGAGATTTTGGGTATCAGGGCACAGCAGGATGTCGAACCCGAGCGCTTCAATCTGCTGCGCAAGGCGCGCGGTGTAGCCGGGCGAGGCTTCCATCACGATGCCGAATTCGGTACTCATTAGACTGCACTCGTCAAGCTGCACTCACCGGTAGGCGAGCCCCGCGTCGATGGCATGAAAGGTGCGGTTGGGACAGCGCGGGTCCCGAAAGCACTGCACGGTCAATCGGGCTACACCCTCGCGAGATACCGCACCAAAGGTCAGTGGATCTTCAAGAAGTTCTGCTCGATCGTCCTGTCCGGCTGGCAAGGGACGCAGCACCGCATTACGAATGATGGTGTAGGTGATGCCGCTATCGCGCACCGACTTCTCGGCGGCCTCCTTACTTACGAACAAGGGACTGCGCTCCGGGAATAACCTCGGCGGATAGGCGGCACGACTCTCAGCGACACCCACCGAACCGTGATGGATCAGGTGCTTAACCCCCGTGGCCGCCGCCGAGCGAGTGATGTGCCGCGCGGCCTGTTCGTAAAACTCCACACCCGACTCGCTGCGCCCGAGCGCATCGACCACGACGTCGAAGGACTGACTCTTCAGGGCCCTATCGACATCGACCGCTTCGCGTACGTCGCCGCGGATCACCGTAACCGGCAGACCTTCCAGCCGCTGCATATTGGAGGTTTCGCGCGCGAACACGCTCACCTTGTGCCCCTCGGCGAGCGCAGCGCGTACCACGAGAGCGCCGAGTTGACCGGAACCGCCAAACACCAGCACCGTCAAGGGCTGCGAGCTCGCCGGCGTGGCGGTCACACCGAACACGGGCGTCAGCGCCATCCACAGCATCGCCATCGATGCCACCCAACTACGCCGCGCAACGGGCCGCGCAACGGGCCGCGCAACGGGCCGCGCAACGGGCCGTGCGGCGGGGCCGTTTTGGAACTTTGCAGGAGTGCTCATAGTCCACTCAGTGTAACCAAATCCCAAACGCGGTAGCATTTACCCCTTGTCCTTTTTGCTCTGGAGCTGCCGACCATGATTCAGCCTGTTCGCCACGCCGGTATCGCGCTGCTGACTTTCGTGGCCCTCGCCTTCACCTTGGCCTCGCCGCGCGCTGCGGCAGACGAGTACAAGAAAACGGTCGAACTCTTCCAGAATGCGGGCGAAAGCGGCGAGCTCTTCGGTCGTAGTTACGGCTACGCGGTGTTTCCCACCGTCGGCAAGGGCGGGCTCGGTGTGGGCGGCGCGGTCGGTACGGGTCGTGTGTACGAGCAGGGTCGCTATATCGGTGATGTGCTGCTGACGCAGCTCAGCCTCGGTTTCCAGGCTGGCGGCCAAACCTACAGCCAGATCGTGCTGTTGCAGGACAAGCGCGCGCTCGACGAATTCACTTCGGGCGAGTTCGGCTTTGGTGCGGGCGTCGGTGCCGTGGCCGTCACCGCAGGGGCCAGTGCTTCAGCCAGTACCACAGGTTCCAGCGCCGGCATCAGTGCAGGAAAAAAAGACGCCAAGAATCGCGGCGAGTTCTACAAGGGCATGGCGGTCTTCACCATCGCCAAGGGCGGTCTGATGTACGAAGCCTCGGTCGCGGGCCAGAAATTCACCTACAAGCCGCTCAAGCCGTAACAGCCGCTCCGCTGCCACGGCCGCCGCGGAGGTGATATTCCTGGGTGCCGCGATGGTAGATGTGATCGGTGTCGAGCGTGGCGCTCTTGGCGTACACGAAGCCTGGCGCCAACGACTCGTAGATCGGCTCGAAGCCTCGCTGCTCGGTCAGATGAAAGAGCTCCGCGAACGACTCGATCACGAAGTAACTCGCCTGCAAATCGGAAATCGCATAGTCGGTGCGCATCACCCGATCGACCGATAAATCAATGCGATGCGGTGAAACGCTCTCCAGCGCGAATACCGTTTCAGTGGGTCCCGACAGGATCCCGGCACCATAGGCGCGAAACTCGCCCTCCTCCAGCGTCAGTCCGAACTCCACGGTGTACCAGTAGAGCGCGCTCAACGCCTTGAGGCGGTTGTAACGCAGCGCCTTCCAACCGGCGCGCCCGTAGGCCTCGAGATATCGGGCAAACGTGGGATCGGTCAACAGCGGCACGTGACCGAACACATCGTGGAACACATCAGGTTCCTCGATGTAATCGAACTGCTCGCGCGTGCGCAGGAAATTGCCTGCCGGAAAGCGCCGATTCGCCAGGTGATAGAAAAATACATGATCGGGAATCAGCATCGGCACCGGCACGACTTCCCAGCCCGTGAGGGCGCGAAGACGCGGGTTGATGGCGGCAAGTTCCGGTACGCCACCGCGCCCAAGCTCGAGCCGCTCAATGCCTCGCATGAACTCGCGACACGCACGGCCCGGTAGCAGGCGCATCTGCCGCGCAAACAATTCATCCCACAGCCGATGTTCATCGGCCGAGTAATCCCGCTGCGAAGGCTCAAGCCAATCCGCGCCGAGTTGCGCGGGCTTGCGTAGCGGCGCGACGAACACCTCCGCAGGCAGCGCCGGAATGCAGGTGTAATCGACGGTCATTGAACGGCCGTGGATTGCCAACGCGGTGTCTCGCCGACGAACGGCTTGATACCGAGCTCTTTGAATACCGCGGAGGGTTCGATGCTCCGTCCCTGTGTCACCACGAGCGCCACCCGCCGCAAGGCGGTGATGTCGGTGGTCGGATCGCCATCGATCAATACCAGATCGGCGAGTTTGCCGACCTCAATGCTACCGCGATCCGCGAGAACGCGACTGTACTTGGCGCCATTCCAGGTGGCGATGCGCAGCACCTCCTGCGGCGGAATACCCGCCTGCACGTAGAGTTCAAGCTCGCGCTGCAACGTAAACCCTGCGATGTGGTCGGTACCCGCCACGATGGGGATACCGGCGCGGTGCATCTGCCCGACAAATTCCACCATGCGCGAGTAGGAACGGTTATACAGCGCTTGCACCCGCGCGTTCGGACTCTCCATGCCACCGCTCAGGAAGCTGCGCTGCAAGGTGGCGGGCAAGTGCGACGCAATGGCGGCAAACGCCTGCGACATCTCACCGTCGCGCTGCCGGAGAAAATCGAAGGTCGTCAAGGTCGGATCGATATTCACGTTCCGTTGGCGCAACAAATCGATGAACTCGCGCACCGCGGGACCTTCGAAGTCGATCCCCGCCGTCTTCTCTGCAGGCAAATAAAAGCGCTGTAGCGTACGCGTGTCGGTCTGCGCGTCGACCAAGAAATTCAGCACCATCTGATTGATGTGATTGAGCTCGTCGAACCCGGCCTCAACGACTTCGCTCGCACGCATGAACGCGGGCACGTGACCACTGACGCGCAAGCCCAACGAATGCGCATAGGCCACGGTCTCGCGCAGGTGCTGACGCGGGAAGCTGTTGTAGATCTTGATCTGCGGATAACCATGAGCCGCATACCAATCCACCGCGCGCTTGGCTTCCTCCAAGGTGCTGATGACGAATCCGTTTCGAGCGGAATACGGACTCTCGCCTTCGAGAAAGCCCGTCGGCACGATCCGCGGACCGAATACGGCGCCGGCCGCGGTCTCGTCGATCACCTTCTGCAGCGTGGCATTATCGTTGCCGAGATCGCGTACGGTCGTGACCCCCGTGGCGAGATTCAGTCCGCCCTCCCAACGACCCACGTGACCGTGCATGTCGAATAGACCGGGCAGTAACACCCGTCCGCCCGCATCGAGAGTACGCAGCGCTGCGATGTGATCACCCGAGTGGCCGGCCGGACGAATACCGACAATCCGACCACGCAGCACCTGCACATCAAAGAGACCTTCCCGCAACTTCGCTTGTTCGCTGTCGAACAGACGCGCGTTGCGAATCAGGCTCAGACCTTCCATGGGCGTGCCGAGTCGTGCCGTCATGCCAGCGAGCAGCGCCGTCTCGGCCTCGTTCTGCACGCGCCCAAGCAGCTCAGCGTCCGCTTCGTAGCCTTGCGGCATCGTCGCTGAGTAACCCGGCGCGATCGAGGCAAAGAATGTTTCCTCGGCGCCGGTGGTCGCCCAAACGAAATAGGGCGTGAGACCCAGACCTGTGATCGCGATCAGCGCTACTTCGCGCTGTTCCGCACCACGACCCACCTGTACGGTGCGCAATGTGCGACGTGACAGGGTCCCGACTGGTAACAACTCGACGCTCTTGCCGTCACGGGTGAGCGCAAGCACGCGATCGACCACCGCTTCGGTCCCGTTCAGAGGCAAGTACAACTTGCCGGCCACCTGCGCAGCGCTGCCTTGCTCCGTCGTCGACTGCCAACGCCCGCTGCTACCGCGCACCGCATAGCGCTCGTCGACCTTGGACCCAAAGGTGGTACTGCCTTTCGCTTCGTAGTTTGCAAACGTGCCGTCCGCCGCAAGACGGAACGCCTCGGTGATTTCCGGGCCGCGCCCGTTATCCTTGAAGATGTACCGCGTCGAGCAATCGCCGCTCGGCGCGCAGCGAACCAGCAGTTCGCCCGCCGGCTTGCCATTGTCCACGGTCACCACCCAACGACGCTCTGCAGCTTCTGTGGCAGAGCCTAGTAACACCAACGCAGCCATGACGAGCACTGAGCGGGACATGCGACAACCCCTCTGGCGAACTATGATTGGAGTTTCGATACTAGCGTTTTGCCCTGCTGATACAACCGGCACCGACTGTCCGGCGTGTGCGCGGAATAGGGGGGGGCCGGGCAATGAGTGCTGCAGGACCGCAACGGCATCCACTGGCACGAGTTCACCTGCGGCTTGTCGTCGCGCGAGCTGGCCCAAGCGGTCGCGAAATCGCGCCGTAGCCCTGTTCGATCGCGTCAGATCGGCAATGACAGCCGGCGATACGCTTTGCCGAGCACCCAGACCGGACCGATCATCAGATAAACCAGATCGGTAAAAAAGCTCGGCCGCTTGCCTTCGATGTGGTGCCCAATGAATTGCCCGATCCACGCGAGCACAAACACACCGGCGCCCACGTACAGCAGCCCTTGGCTGCCCAAGGACTCATTGAGCGACCCCGTGAGGACGAAGGTCCCAAACATGATCGCCACCATGCCAAGCCCGAGCGGCAACGACAGCCACAGCCAGAAGACCACCGACGCCAAGGTCCACACGGCCGCCAGAGTTCCGCTCGGTAGCCCGGGCACGGGCACGACGTACAGCATCGCGAGCAAGGACCAGACGATGGCCGGAACGCACAGCACGTGCAGTTGTTGGTTAGTGGCGTTGCGATGGTCGTCCGAATACGCCGCGAACATGCGATCGACGGGACGAGTTTCGATGTTTGCGTTCATGACACACCCCTCTCAGACGGTCTCGACAAAAAAATCATATCGGTACCTACGGAATAACACGTTACCATTTTGGCCATGAATACGCGTCATGCCTCCTGGGTCAGCATCTTCATCTTCAGCCTGTTCGCTTGGACGGCCAGCAACCTGGACCAGTCGCTCTTCGGCTATGCGATCCCGGGCATTCTCTCCGAGTACCAAGTCGGACTCGAGGTCGTCGGCCTGATCCTCACCGCAGGTTTCATCGCCGCGGCCATCATGGTGGTGTTCGCCGGGCTCGCGGCCGACACCTGGGGTCGTCGCTGGACCCTGGCAGGCCTGCTCGCCCTGTCCGCCCTGTTCGTCGGCTTGCATGGCCTGGTACGGGATCTCACAGAACTCACCGTGGTTCGAGCCCTCGCCTTCGGGCTCGCTGCCGGGTTGGCCCCGATCACCGCGGCCTACGTGGCCGAGGCAGCTCCGGCCAAACATCGGGGCATGTTGATGGGCGTGCTGCAATGTGGCTATCCGCTCGGTTGGTTCCTCGCAGCGATGCTCGCAGCGCCGCTACTCGAAGGCAGTGGCTGGCGGTCGATTTTCTACATCGGCTTTGCCATCGTGCCGATCGCTTTTTTGATCGCTTGGCGCTTGCCTGAGAGCGAGCGGTTTACGCGCGCGGCAGCCGACCGTAGCGCACAGAAGACGGCGGTGCTCGACTGGGGACTGCTGCGCGAGATGTTCTCGGGTGACTATCGGCGCCGCTCGATCGCCTCGATCGTGCTGTTCTTCGCGTTTGGCTGTGCGTACGCCGGCACGGCGTTTTTCTTTCCGACCTACTTCATGGAAGTGAGGGGCTACTCTCAGGCCGAGGCTGCGCAGTTGGTGGGCTTCTCCAACGGCATCGCCATCGCGGGTTACTTGGCCGCGGCCTGGGTTGGCGAATACGTGCTGCCCCGCCGCGACACCTTCGCCATCTGGACGGTGCTCGGCGCCGCCGCGCTGATCGCACTGATGTGGTTGCCGCAGGAGCGCTGGCAGGATCTAGCCCTGTTCGGCCTCACGGGCGCATTTTTCTATGGCAGTAATGCCGTCGTCGGTGCGTTGCTCACGGACTTGTATCCCACACGCATGCGCACCACGGCCTACGCGGCCTGCGGCTCAGCGCCCCTCAGTATCGGCTTCGCGCTGTTTCCGGCCATCGTCCCGCTCGTCGTGCAGTCCATGGGCTGGCAGTGGTCATTCTCGGTGATGATCGCGCCGCTGTTGATAGTGGCCGCGCTCGCAGCGCTCGCCCTGCCCCGATTGCGCTCAGGTCGCGACGTCGACGAAGCCTGAGCTAGCCGTGACTGACGGTGTCGTCAGGCACCTCGGTCCGCTCCCGAGTGCCACCGCTGACCAGCGGCTCGGCGCCGGCAGGTCGTTCGATGTAGCGACGGACTGAGCCGCGTTCACCCTCGATGAGTTCGGCGATCTCCTTGCGAATCGCCTGGTCAGCCAACGTGGGTCGCGTTTGTCGCCTGAGGTAATCGGCCCAGGTCGGGCTTTCGAACCGTTCGATCCACTGCACAGGATGGTCGAGATCCTGACAGACCGACCAGCGGCGTGCGCCGTCGCGGCGCCGAATACGACCGAGCTCGTTGATGGCCGCAACGAAGCGTTCGGCGTTGACCGCCGGCACTTGGTACTCGATCGTGACGACGATTGGCCCCGAGGTCTCATGCAGATCCACTCGCGGTGGTGCCAAGGCCGTGACGGTATGCGGATCCAAAGAGCCCATGCGCGCCACCGAGATGGGTAGCCAGTGGGCCACGGCGAAGGTCGTCAAGGCGGAGACGCCCGCCACGGTCAGCGTCTCACGCAGCCCGACACCGGTCGCAAGGTGGCCCCACAGCCACGCCCCCGCCGCCATACCGGCGAACGCAAAGGTCTGATAGAAGGCCAAGGTGCGCCCCGTGACCCAGCGCGGCGAAGACAATTGCACGGCGATGTTGAAGTTGGCGAGACCCAGGGTCCACACGGCACCGGCCACGACATGCGCCATGAGTGTGGTCACCGCCCAAGGGCTTTGCGCAATGGCGACGATGGCCAGAGCCGCCACGCCACACAACAGCCGCAGCAATCGATCGCTACTGAAACGCGCACGCAGCGTGGCACTCGAGAGCGCACCGAGCATGGCGCCGACGCCGAAACCACCGAGCAGTACGCCGTAGGTCGGCGCACCACCACCCAGCAGATCGCGGGCCACCACCGGCATCAGCGCGGGCACGGCCGAAATCGGCACTGTAAAGAGCACTGCTCGAACCATAACGGCCATCAGATGCGGCGACAAACGCACATACCGGATGCCGCCTGCGATAGCCGCGAGCAGCGGTTCCGGAGGCAGCGGGTTGACGACGCGGGGCAGACGCCACCAATACAAGGTCGCGAGCATGCCGAGATACGAGACCGCGTTGATCACGAACGCCACGACCGCACCGGCTGCCGCCACGATCACACCGCCGATCGCCGGACCCACGCTACGCGCGAGATTGAAGCCCACCGCATTGACGAGCACGGCTGGCGCAATCTGCTCGCGCGGCACCTGATCGGCGATCGACGCCTGCCACGCGGGTGCGAAAGAGGCCGCGCCGCAACCGATCAGGAAGGTCAGCAGCAACAGCACTTCCGGTGTGATCTCACCGAAGAGCGTGATCAGCGCTAGCGCGGCCGAAGCCAGCAGCATCAGCCATTGCGCGAACAACATCAGTCGGCGCCGGTCGTAGAGATCAGCCCAGGCGCCCGCAATCATTGACAGGAAAAAGAACGGCAAGGCGCCGGCAGTCTGCACCAGAGCCACCCGATCGGGGGACGGCGCGATCGTCGCCATGAGCCACGAGGCACCCACGGTCTGGATCATGCTGCCAAAGGACGAGACGACTGACGCCCACCAGAACAGCGCGAAGGCGCGATGCCTGAAAGGGGCAAACGTTGTGGTTCGCCAGCGGTCGAAACGGGATGCGGAAGGGGAACTCATCGCTCGGGAATTCAGTGCTTGCGGCGCAGGCCGCGCGTTGTAACGGTATCATGTTGCCATGACTGTCACCTTGGAAAAAATCCGCGCAGCGGCTGCGCTGCTGGCGGGGCAGATCGTCCGTACCCCGTGTCGTAAATCGGAAACACTCTCGGCCATGACTGGAGCCGAGGTGTACCTGAAGTTCGAGAATCAACAGTTCACGGCCTCCTTCAAGGAGCGCGGTGCGCTCATCAAGTTGTCACGACTCGATGCCGAGCAGCGCCGCCGCGGCGTCATCGCCATGTCGGCAGGCAATCACGCACAGGGCGTAGCGCATCACGCCACGCGGCTCGGCATACCGGCGACCATCGTGATGCCGGTCAACACACCGTTCAACAAAGTGCAGCAAACGCGGCTGCTCGGTGCGCGCGTCATCCTGCACGGTCAGCAGCTGATCGAAGCTGAACAGCATGCGCATCTGTTGGCCGCGAGCGATAACCTCGTCTTCGTCCACCCGTATGACGACGAAGACATCATCGCCGGTCAAGGGACGGTGGCATTGGAAATGCTCGAAGATTTCCCTGACCTCGAGTGTCTCTGCGTCCCCATCGGTGGCGGTGGGCTTCTTGCGGGCATGGCCGTTGCCGCCAAGGCGATCCGTCCCCAAATCGAACTCATCGGGGTGCAAACTGAGGCGTTCCCCGGCATGCATGCCGAGTTCCATGGCATGCAGGCCAACTTCGGTACGCAGACCATCGCGGAAGGCATCGCAGTGCGCAGCATCAGCGCATTGACACGCCAGATCATCCGCGAGTGTGTGAGCGAAATCCTGCTGGTCAGTGACGCCGATATCGAGAATGCCATCAGCCTGCTGGTCGCCATCGAAAAAACCGTCGCCGAGGGCGCGGGCGCCGCCGGGCTCGCCGCAGTGATCGCCCACCCGCAGCACTTCCGGGGTCGCAAGGTGGGCCTCGTTATCTGTGGCGGCAATATCGATACGCGGCTGCTCGGTCTCGTGCTGCAGCGTCAGTTGGTGCGCGAGCGCAAACTTGTGACGTGGCGATTCGAGAGCGCGGATCAGCCCGGCGCCCTCGCCCGCATCGCCACCATCATCGGCACCGTGGGCGGGAATATTCTGGATGTGACCCACCACCGCTTGTTCCTCGACATCTCCGCCAAGGCGACGGACATGGACTTCACGGTGGAAACTCGCGATGCCGAGCACACCCAGCAACTCGAGGATGCACTGAACGACGCCGGGCTCAAGCCCCGGCGTCTGTCATCGAGCGGCAGCTAAGCGACGGCCGGGCACAAGCGGACAGGGTCACCGACACGCAGGCGCGGTAGGTTCGTCTGCAGCCTTGATCTGCTGCAGTTCGAGATGCTGGATCAGTGCCGGGCGCGTCGGCGCCAAAGTGACGGTCGCGAGCACCGTGCCGCGCTCGCAGTCATAGCGCCATTGTCCGCGTAGCGCATTCTCGATCGACACATACCCCGGCCGCTCGCGACAGGCGCCGAGCTCTTCGCGTAGTCGCTCTATCTCAGCGCGACGACGATCGAGGCTGCGATCGAGGAACAGATTCATGGCCGCGAGCTCGCGCGCCTTTTGATCATCCCAGCGCTCCAGTAGCGCCGATACGCCCGCGCGAGCGCGCAGCAGCGCGGGCGCCGGTTCGATCACACGAGGCTGCAAGGCGCCCGTGGACGCGAGCACCTCGAGTGCGTCGTCAAAGGGCTTGCCCCAACCGGTGTAGGTGCGATTGCCGAACGCGATCAGCCCAACGCCGTACTCCGGCAACCAGCGCATCTGGGAGCCGAAACCGGGCAGGCCGCCGCTGTGGGCGACCACATGAGCGAAGCGGCAGCTTTGCGACACGCGCAGCCCGTAGCCGTAACCACCCACATTGAGCTCGCGCTCACCCTGCGCCGTGCGAAGTATGTTGGCTCGGCGGTCTCGCCAAAGCTGCTGCATCTCGCGCAGCGACGCTCGCGACAGTGGCATCGGGTCAGCGCCATCACGCGCGGGCCAAGCCTGCAGGTAGAGTCCTACGTAACGACCCAAATCTTCGATGGAAGTGAGCATGCCGCCCATCGCGCCGAATGCACCGTCGGCCAGTTGCGGCTCTCGCTTCCACAGACCGTCCTCATAACGGTAGCCCTGCGCGAGCTGTGCCGCAGGAACCGCAGCAGGCTCGAGCGTCGTGTTGCGCAGGCCCAGAGGCTGCAATACGTGTTGCTCGATATAGCGTGCGTAGGGCTTGCCCGACACGACGCTGACGATTCGGCCGAGCAGCGCAAAGCCGTAATTCGAATATTCGTAGGCCACTCCGGGCGCATTCGACATCGCGATGCCCTGCTCGAGCAGGCGGTCGAACTGCGCTTCGGAAATCGATAATTGTTGATCTCCCCAAGGATTGTCCTCGGGAAAGCCCGCCGCGTGAGTCAGCAAATGGCGAATCGTCAGCGGTGGCGAATCGGTAGTGGGATAGCGCTGTCGACGCAACTGCGGGATGTAGCGATCGACTCGATCATCGAGCGACAACTTGCCCTGATCTCGCAGCCGCAAGATCGCGAGTGCCGTAAAACTCTTGGTCATCGAAGCGATGCGGAACACGCTGTCGGGCTGCACGGGAGCCGCGGAGGCCACATCACGCACGCCCGTGACGCCCACGTGCACGAGACGCCCATCGACAACGATCCCCCACGCAGCACCCGGCACGTGCTCCCGGCTGGTGAACCGCTGCATGAGTTGGTCGACAGCGGGAAACGCCGTAGCCAATCGCTCAAGGCGCATGGGGTCGGCGAACTTCGGCGGCGGCGCGCGGTAGTCTGGCGCATCGGCCGCCGAGACACTCGGTGCACCCATGGAAACAAAGAATACAGCCGCGACGACCCACAAGATGGTCGCCGAAAAGGTCTTGGTCATGGCACGCACTCTCAGGAGAATAGATTGAGGTAGGTGGTGATGATCAGGGCATTGGCGAAGTCGATGAAGAACGCGCCCACGATCGGGGCGACGAGAAATGCGCGGGGCGCAGGCCCGAACCGCTCGACGATGGTACGCATCACCGCCATGGCGTTGGCTGTGGTACCGAGCATGAAGCCGGTAAAGCCGCCGCTCATTACCGCCGCATCGTAGTCCCGCCCCATGACCCGAAACACCACCCACCAGCAGAACACCGCGACGAGCGCCACCTGTACGCCGAGATTGATGATCAGCGGCAAGGCGACGGCAGCAAGCTCCCACAGCTTCAGGTTCATCAATGCAATGGTCAAAAACAGCGTCAAGCACACGGCGCCGATGCTGGAAGTACGACTCTCCGGCACGACCCCTAGCCCCGTCGCATCGACCAAGTTGCGAAGCAACGCACCGATCAGCATCGCTCCGACGTAACCGGGCAGAGTCACGCCAAGATCGACGAAGACTTTGCTGACGAGCGACCCCAGCCACATCGCCACGAGCAGCAAGGTCAGCGCTGCGAGCGTGGTGCGTAAATCCTCTTCGTCTTCGGGATCTTTCTGAGATACCGCAGCGATGGTCGGTACCGGTAGCACCGTGTCATCGAGCGCAGCAGAACGCAGGCGATGCCGCTCGAGCAAACGCGTAGCGATCGGTCCACCCGCAAGACCGCCAGCCACGATGCCCGACATGGCCGCAGCGATCGCCACGCTGTCGGCCGAGGGCACACCGGCTGCAGCGAACTGCGGTGCAAAAGCCAGCGCGGTCGCCGGTCCGCCCGTCAACGCCGTGGTACTGATCAGCACACCGAGCAGCGGCGGCTCACCGAATGCGCTGACGATCGCGATGCCAACGAGCCCTTGCAATATCGCTAGAAGCGCGGCCAACGCCAAAAATAGCAGGGCCTGTCCGCTCCCCGCGCGCAAGAGCGACAAACTCGCGCTGAAGCCGATGGAAGTGAAGAACGCGGTCATCAACGCCGGCTGCAGGGACGTATCGAGCGTAACGGTCACACCTGCGTTGCGACGCAGCGCCAGAATGACCAATGCGACCAGCAAACCGCCGATGACAGCGGCTGGAACGTTGTAGCGGGCGAGCACCGGAAACAAGCGAACCACCGCAAATCCCAGAAACAGCGCAACGCCGCCCGCCGCCAGCGTTTGAATCAAATCGAGTGCCAGCATGCCTTCCCCCGTAACAGGTTCGAGCGTAGCACCATCACGCGCTTGACCGCACGCGAGCGCAGGGCTGTACTGTGCCCATGAGACGCTGGATCGCACTGCTCGCGTTAGCCCTCTCGCCGCTTGCGGATGCCGCGACGCTCGTCGACGACGCCGTGATGGCGCGCATCGACCCGCTCATCGAGAACGCCATCGCGGCCAAGCAAATTCCGGGGGCAGTGCTGCTCGTGGGGCGCGGCTCCTCGGTGGTCTACCGCAAGGCCTATGGCCAGCGCGCCCTGGAGCCACTCCCTGAGCCGATGACGGTGGACACCATCTTCGATCTGGCCTCACTCACCAAACCAATCGCCACGGCGACGGCGGTGATGCAACTCGTCGAGGAGGGTCGAGTCCGACTCGATGATCGGGTCGCGAGCTATCTGCCGGACTTTGCTCGACACGGCAAAGAGCGGATCACGGTGCGCCAACTGCTGACTCACGTCAGCGGTTTGCGCGGCGATCTTGACCTCGATGATCCTTGGGTCGGGCGTGACACGGCGCTGGAGCTCGCGGCTGAAGAGATTCCGCTGGCTGCGCCCGGCGAGCGCTTCATTTACAGCGACATCGGTTTTCTGGTTCTTGGCGCGCTCGTGGAGCAGGTCACGGGGCTGCCGCTCGATCAGGTCGTCCGGCAGCGCATTACCGCGCCGCTCGGCATGCAAGACACGGGGTTCAAACCCACCGCCGGCGCTCTAGCGCGTGTCGCGCCGACGCAGCGCTGCACGCCGCTCGGCCCGCGCTGCGAAGGCAGTGGCCAGATCCTGCTACGCGGCGAGGTTCACGACCCCACTGCGCGGCGCATGCGGGGTGTGGCCGGACATGCAGGGCTATTCGGTACGGCTGATGATCTCGCCCGCTACGCGCGCATGCTGCTGGGGGGCGGCGCGCTCGGGTCAGCGCGCATCCTCTCGCCGCTCTCGGTCGTCAAAATGACCTCCCCCGCAACGCCGGTCGATCTACCGAGCGTTCGCGGTCTCGGCTGGGACATCGACTCGAGCTACTCGAGCAATCGCGGCGAATTACTGCCGATCGGTTCTTTTGGTCACACGGGATTCACCGGCACTTCGATCTGGATCGATCCACTGACGGAAACCTACGTGATCCTGCTGACCCATCGCGTGCACCCCGACGGGCGCGGCGACGTCGGTGCCTTGCGCGCGCAGGTGGCCACGCTGGTTGGTTCCGCGCTGCGTCGCTTGCCCGACGAGGCTAGGCTGCGCGAGGCGCGCTGGAGTGGCCGCGAGTTCCAACGCGCTTCAGCACCGCGCGTACGCAGCGCCGTCGAATCAACTGCCGGCCTCACGCTGAGCGGTATCGACGTGCTGCGCAGCGAAAACTTCAAACCGTTGATCGGCAAGCGAGTGGGTCTACTGACTCATCAGGCTGCGATCGCGCGCAGCGGTGAATCCAGCATCGATCTGCTTGCCAAAGCGAGCGGCGTAACCCTCGTCACGCTGTTTAGCCCAGAACACGGACTGCGCAGCGATGTCGATGCCGCAGTACCGTCAGGGGTCGACGCGCGCAGCAATCTGCCGGTGTATTCCCTCTACGGTGAGACCCGCCGTCCGACCGCCGCGATGTTGCGCGGGATCGACACACTGGTGATCGATCTGCAGGACGTCGGCGCACGCTTCTACACTTACGCCACCACGATGGCGTACGTGCTGGAGGAGGCCGCGCGATCGAACCTCGAAGTCATCGTGCTTGATCGCCCGAATCCACTCGGTGGTACGGTGATCGAAGGTCCGTCGCTCGAGCGCAGCGAACTCGGTTTTACCGCCTATTTCCCGATGCCCATCCGCCATGGTCTGACCTTGGGAGAGGTGGCGAGACTGTTCAATGTCGAGGGCCAGATCGGCGCGAAGCTCTCGGTTATCGGCGTTCGGTACTGGCAACGAGATACCTGGTTCGACGAGACTGGCCTGCCTTGGGTCGCGCCCTCACCCAAC
>JBJTBK010000263.1:0-9954 GCA_046091245.1 Nevskiaceae bacterium
TGCTCGAGCAAGCTTCGGGCGAGCGCCAGGGTCAGCGCCGTATCGTCGCTCCAAGCGCCGCGCGGAAGATCGAAAGGGCCACCGCCCAGCAGATCGCGTACTGGGGCAAAGCTTCCGGGCCGCGCGAACTGCACGGCCGACGCCAGCGCATCGCCGACGGCGAGGCCGAGCAAGGCGCCGCGAAAACGACTGCGCAAGCGCGCCACGAGCGCGAGGGAGTCAGCGGATGGATCCGGTTCAGAGCTCATGCGTGCTGGCACGCAGCGCACGAAAGTCGAACAACTGCGGGTCGGCCAGATGCGCAGGCTCGACACTGCATAGCGCACTGAAGATCGATTCCGTGCGCCCCGGGTATGCGACTTCCCACTGCTGCAACATCGCCTTGACGGCGCGCCGCTGCGCATTGTCCTGCGAACCGCACAACTTGCACGGGATGATCGGAAACTGCCGGGCCCGCGCATAGCGCTCGATGTCGCGCTCGGCAACATAGGCAAGCGGCCGGATCACGATGTGCCTGCCATCCTCCGAGCGCAGCTTTGGCGCCATGGCCTTGAGCTTGCCGCCAAAGAACATGTTGAGGAACAGCGTCTCGACGATGTCGTCGCGATGGTGCCCCAGCGCCACCTTGGTCACGCCGTTTTCCGCGGCCCAACGATACAGCGCGCCGCGACGCAACCGCGAGCAGAGGCCGCACATCGTCTTGCCTTCGGGAATCACTCGCTTGACGACGCTATAGGTGTCTTGCTCGATCACGTGGAACGGCACGCCGAGGCCGCGCAAATAGTCAGGCAGGACCTCGGGCGGAAATCCCGGCTGCTTCTGGTCGAGATTCACGGCTACGAGCTCGAAGTCCACCGGCGCGCTGCGCTGTAGCGATAGCAGCATGTCGAGCAGGGTGTAGGAGTCCTTGCCACCCGACAGGCACACCATCACCTTGTCGCCCTCGGCGATCATGGCGTAATCCTCGATGGCTTTGCCGACCAAACCCCGCAGCCGCGCCTGCAGCTTGCGGAAGGTGCTCGAGGTCGACACCGGGGTGGGCGGCTGCACCACCGCTTCCATCACGGCGGACTCGTTCATGCGGCGTGCTGTGCACCCATCACGATCAGACAAATGCAGCTACCGAAGCCCACAAGCCACACGAGCGAACGCAAAGTGGCAAGGTCGGCGAGATAGCAGGCGAGGTAAGCGATGCGCGCGATCGTGAAGATGATCGCCACCGTCGCAACAGCCGAAGGATCCGCTCCTCCCATGAACGCGGCGGCAAGCCCCGCCGTGAAGAGGATCAGCGCTTCCCAGGAGTTTTGCTGCGCGGCATAGGCGCGAGCGCGATAGCCCTCACGTCGCGACAGCCAATCACGCGGGTTGCGATTGTCGTATCGGTCGGCGGCGCCGGCCTTCGAAATTCCGGCACAGACGACGGGCATGAGCGCGGCGATCAACAAGGCCCAAAGAGCGGTGGTCATTTGGATACTCCTGCAGGGTCGGACGAGGGATTGGCTCGGGACAAACGGTCAATCAGATCGCTCACATGGTGAGGCGAAGTGGTGTTCCGTGCAATCAGCGCGTAGAGGGCGGGTACCACGAACAGGGTCAGCGCGAGCGAAAACACCGTGCCGAAAAACACGGCAGCACCGATCGCGTGCCGACTCTCGGCCCCGGCGCCGGTCGCAATCATCAGCGGTACCGCGCCAAAGGCGGTGCACAAGCTCGTCATCAGAACGGGGCGCAGGCGGATCGCCGCGGCCTCGATCACCGCCTCGACATACTCGATACCACGATCCCGTAGCTGATTGGCGAACTCGACAATCAAGATGCCGTTCTTGCATGCGATGCCGATCAGCATGATGCCGCCGATCTGGCTGAAGACGTTGATCGAGCCATTGAAGAGCCACAGGCCCACGAGCGCACCGGAGATCGCGAGCGGCACGGTCGCGAGAATCACCAGAGGATGGATGAAACTTTCGAACTGCGCGGCTAGAACGAGATACACGATCAGCAACGCGAATGCGAAGGTCACCCAGAGTCTGCCGCCCGATTGCTTCAGTTCGCGAGATTCGCCGTCGTAGCCGATCTGCACGCCCTCGGGGATCTCCTCGCGGATCACCCCCTCGACGTAATCGAGCGCCTCGCCAAGCGAATAACCGGGCGCAAGATTGGCAGTCAGGGTGATCGAACGCAGCCGATCGAACCGGCGCAACGCATTGGAGCCGGCCGTCTCCTGTACGTTGACGAGGGCCGACAGGGGTACCATCTCACCGCTACGATCGGAGCGTACGTACAGGTTGCCGAGATCATCGACCGTGGCGCGATCCTCTTCTCGCGCCTGCAGGATGACGTTGTACTCTTCGCCCGCCCGCATGAACGTGGTGACGATCCGCGAGCCCAGCATGGTTTCGAGCGTGCGGCCAACGTTCTGCAGCGAGATGCCGAGGTCAGCTGCGCGGTTGCGATCGATACGCACCTGCAGCTGCGGTTTGCGCTCCTGATAGTCCGACTCCAAGCCGATGATGCGCGGATTCTCGCGTTGCACGCGCGCGATGACCTTGTCACGCCACGCTGCGAGTTCCTCGTAATCGCCGCCACCTAGCACCACCTGCAAGGGCTTGCCGATGCCGCGCATACCGAACGAGGGTGGCGAGATGACGACGATGCGCACTCCGGTGATCGCCGCCGTGCGCGCCCGCACGCGTTGCGCGACCTGCTGCGCAGTCTCCTCACGCTCGTCCCATAGCGTCATCGGCATGTAGACCGTGCCGTTGTTCACCTCGGACTGCGAGCCGAACGAACCTGAGCGCGTGATGATTCGGCGACCATTACCCGCGTTTACTTCATCGAGCATGATCTGCTCGACCTGCGTGATGTAGCGATCGAGATTGGCGAGGCTGGCGCCCTCGGGCGCACCGACCAGCACGGGCATCATCGCCCGATCCTCGGTGGGTGCGAACTCCTGCTGCAGCTTGAACCACGGCACCGGCTTGCCGAACACCATCAGCGACACCAGCAGTACGGTAGACACGGCCGCCGCCGAGGCGATGAGCAGCGGACCCTTGCCCTGCATGACGCGCCGCAACTGCTGCTCGTACACGCTGGCCAGCTCGTGAAAATTCGCCTCAAGCTTCACCGCTAGCGGCCCCCGTTGGATGCCGTTGGCGAAGAGCTTCGAGGCCATCATCGGCGTCAGCGTCAGCGCCACGAGCGCAGAGAAGCCCACCGCTGCCGCTACGGTCACGCCGAACTCGCCGAACAAGCGCCCGAGCGAGCCTTCCATGTACGACACGGGCACGAATACGGCCATCAGCACCAGCGTAGTCGCGATCACCGCAAAGCTGATCTCGCGACTGCCGTGCATGGCGCCGAGCAAGGCGGGCTCGCCGCCTTCGATGCGCCGAGCGATGTTCTCGAGTACCACGATGGCATCGTCGACTACGAGCCCGATCGCGAGCACCGCGCCCAACAATGTCAGCGTGTTGATCGAATAGCCGAGCATCGCCATGACGATGGCGGCCGCGAGGATCGAAACGGGAATGGTGACAGCGGGAATCAGTGTCGCGCGCCAGGTGCCGAGGAAGACAAAGATCACCACCAGCACGATCAACAGGGTCTCGAGCAGAACGGTAAGCACCTTGCGCATCGACTCGGTGACGAACACCGTGAAATCGAGGTTGATCTCGCCGGTGATATCTTTAGGTAGTCCGCCCTGTACGAGCTCGACCTCGCGCGTAACGGCCTTGGATACGTCCAGCACGTTAGCCTTGGAGGTCGGCACGATGCCGATGCTGACCCCGGGCAGGCCGTTCGATCTGGCGAGGTTGCGCTGATCCTCGGCCGCGAGCCCGACCTCCGCCACATCGCCAAGGCGCACGAGATAACCATCCGCAGCCCGTCCGATGACGAGGGAGCGAAAGTCCTCCGGCGTTTCCATCGAGGTTCGCGTGCGCAGTGTGAACTCGCGCTCGCGCGACTCGATGCGTCCCGCCGGCAGCTCCACGTTCTCGCGTCGCAACGCGGTTTCGATATCGTTGACGGTCAGTTGTCGCGCCGCGAGGGCCTCGCGATCAAGCCAAATTCGCATCGCGTAGCGACTACCGCCGGCCAGCCGCGCCGCCGCCACGCCCGGCAAGGCACTGAATCGATCGACGACGTAGCGATCGATGTATTCACTCAGTTCGAGTGCGCTGCGCTGGCTACTGGAGAAGTTGACGTAGATGATCGGTTCGGCCGAATCATCCACCTTGGTGATTTGCGGTGCCTCCGCCTCCTGCGGCAACCTCGAGGCGACACGCGAAATGCGCTCACGGACGTCGTTGGCCGCCGCATCGAGATCACGATCGATGGCGAACTCGACGTTGATGCGCGCGAATTCGTCGCGGCTCGCGGAGCTCAACTTCTCGACCCCCTCGATGCCGGCGACTTCGTCCTCGAGGATCTGCGTGACGCGCGCCTCGATGACCGCCGCATTGGCGCCACGATAGAACACCGACACGCCGACCACCGGTCGACTGACATCGGGGTACTCGCGGATGGAGAGCCGCAAGGCCGCCATGATGCCGAGGATCAGCAGCAGCAACGACAACACCGTGGCGAACACGGGTCGTCGAATCGACAGATCCGACAGCGTCATGGACGCCGGCCCGTCGCCTGCGGCGCAGCCGATGGCTCGCCGCGCGGCGCCGCGTGCGCAGCACCGCCCAAATCCTTGGCCAGATCGCGCACCGGGCCGCTGTCGCGCAACTTCACCGTGCCTTCGACCACGATGCGCTCGCCGGCGCGCAAGCCCTGCACGATCTCGACGCTACCCGGACTGCGACTGCCGATGCGCACTTCGCGTTTCTCGGCCATGCCGCTGGTGACGACGAAAACGAACTGACGATTCTGCTCAGGCACAAGTGCCTCTTCCGGAATGACGATCGCCGTGCGCTGGTCGCGCTGCAGCTCGACGTTGAGAAACATGCCGGGCTTGAGTAAACCGTCGCCGTTCGGCAACTCGGCGCGCACCAACACCGAGCGGCTGGTGGGGTCGACCCGCGAATCAACGCTCGCGACGTTGCCGCTGAACCGTTTACCGGGATACGCAACCGAGGTCACGGTCACCGGCAAGCCGGCCCGCAGCGCCGTCAGATTGCTCTCTGGCACGGCGAAATCGACCTTGATGACACTGCTGTCATCGAGAGTGGTGATCACCGTGCCCGGGCTGATGAGGCTACCCACGCTGACGCGGCGCAGACCGACTCGACCGCTGAAGGGCGCGCGGATGACGGTGTCCTCGAGGCGCGCCCGCGCCGCATCCACCCGTGCCGCATTGGCATTCTTTGCCGCCACGATCTGATCGAACTGTGATTTCGACAAAGCCTGCGTCGGCAACAAGTCCCGACCGCGCTCGAACTGCGCCGTGCTCTCGACGAGCGCCGCTGTCGCCGCCGCCAGATCCGCCCGCGCCTGCGCGCTATCGAGCTCCACGAGCACCGTGCCGCGCGCCACCCGCTCCCCATCGCGGAATCGAATCGCGGTGACGAGGTTCGAACTTTTCGCCGTCACCACCACCGCCTCGTTGGCAGCGGCCGTGCCGAGTGCTTTCAATTCACGGGAGACCGGCTGCTCGCTGACGCTCTGACTGACCACCGGCACAGGGGTGCCGCCACCCGGCGCGCCGCCAGGACCTCGGCCACCCGGCGCCGCTCCGCCGCGGCCGGCCATCCCAGCCGCCCCGGGCCCGCCCAGTCCTGGAGGGCCCATGCCAGAGGACCCTCCGGCCGGATGACGCGTGGCATAGATCGCCCAACCCGCGCAGAGCACGGCAACGACGATCGCAATCAGGGTGGTTCGATTAGGGGCGGCAGACATGCTGCCAGTATGCACCTCGACTGCATTGAACCCGACTGGGTTGCAGTCGCTTAATCGAGGTGCGGCCAGTTGGCGGTGATCCAACCGATGGCGATTGAGCCGGCCACCAGCAGGATGAGCACGATGACCAGAGCGATACGTCGAGCGGTCATGCGCCGCGACTTAACGAATTCGCAGCGTACCCTTCTCGTCGAAGGGCACGGTCCGCACGGCACCACGGTCAAGTTTGACCTGGCCCCGCAGGTGGTAGGCGAGTTCGTCCGGCAGGCCGCCGTCGCGCCGCGCGCGCTCGATAATTTTCAACAACGTGCCGGCCAGATTGGCGGTGACCAGCATGTCGAACTCTGCCTCGCCGCGCGCCGGCACCACGAAACTGCTGCCGGAGAGACCACGACCCAACTCTTCGCCACCCAGCTCCAGCGTGTAGGTGATGCCACGCACAGCGAGTTCGATGTTGTTGGGGTTTTGCACCCGCAACCGGGCTTTGAACCGCTGCTCGAACAAATCGCCCTTGACGAGTTCGACGCCAGCGATCGACAGCTGCGGGGTCTCAAGCCGGGGACCGAACGCGGCGCAAGCCGCGAGCACGCAGGGCAGCAAAACCACCGCCGCGATGCGTAACCATGACTTGAGTCGTTGCCGAATCATTAATGCCCCGAGTCTACAAGGTCTCGATCGTTTTTTGACACTGCAGGGCGCCATTCCGCTTACTCGGGCCGCTCGGGGTATGCTGCGGAGCCTATGAACAGACCCTCTTGTTGGATGCCAGCCCTCGGTGTGGCGCTGCTGCTCGCCCTGTGCGGGGCCCCGGTCGCAACCGGCCAAGGCGGCGTCGGCGAGCCGCCGCTTCAAGACCTCGCCACTTACCCGCAAGGGGAACTCGACATCCGCTCGCAGGCCGGCAGTCACCGGTTTCGCATCTGGATCGCTGATACGGCCTCGCGCCAGCGCCAGGGCTTGATGTTCGTGCGTGAGCTACCGGCCGATCAGGGCATGTTGTTCGTCAATGAAGCACCGCGGGTGTCGTACTTCTGGATGAAGAACACCTACATCCCGCTCGACATGCTGTTCATCGATGCGCGCGGACGCATCGCCGCGATCTTCGCCAACACCACCCCCCACTCACTCGACCCGGTCGGGCCCGATGTCCCGGTCAAGGCCATCCTCGAATTACGCGGCGGCGAGGCGGCGCGCCGGGGCATCAGGCCGGGCGATCGAGTGCTGCACGCGGTCTTCCGGTGAGCCCAGGCTTACGGCGAGATCAGCGCCGATGAACGAAAGTCACGCTGCGGCTGAGCGCCTGCTGGCCCGGGCGGCTGAGCAGGAACGCAGCGGAGACTGGGCGGGCAGCGCCACGACGCTGCAGCAGGTGCTCGCGCAATGGCCTGCGCTGGCCGACACCTGGTACAACCTCGCGCGCATGCAACGGCGCTGCGGCGAGCCTGAAGCCGCGCTGAAGAGTTACGCTCGCGCGCTCGAACTCGGTCTCGATGGCCCGGAAGAGGCGCATCTGAACCGCGGCGTGATCTACGCCGACGATCTGCAGCGTGCCGAACTCGCGGAACTCGAACTGCGCCGCGCGCTGCAACTCAACCCAAAGTATTTGCCCGCGTGGATGAACCTCGCAAACTTGCATGAAGATCGCGGCGAGCGCGAAGCGGCGTGTGCCGTGTATGCGCGCGTGCTCGAGCTGCAAGCCGATCACCCCGAGGCGCTCGCGCGACTCGCGAACGCTTCGCTGATCACGCACGCCGAGGAGCCGCTGATCGCGCGCCTGCGCAGGGCACTCGCGGCAAGTGGCACGCAGTGGAGTTCACGGGCCGAGCTCGGCTTCGCGCTCGGTCGGGCACTCGATGCGGCCGGGGCGTACCCCGAAGCCTGGCGAGCGTATCGCACGGCCAATTCCGCGAGCCGGATGAGCGCAGGGGCGGCGGGCGGGCGCTACGACCGGGAGGCTTACTCCCGTTACGTCGATGCGCTGATCGAAGCCTTTCCCAGGGCGAGCGCGACGCAGGCGCCCGGGCAATCAACACCGGAGCAGTCGCCGTCTGAAGGCCCGCTGCTCGTGTTCATCTGCGGCATGTTCCGCTCGGGCTCGACGCTCGTGGAACAGATTCTGGCCGCCCATCCGCAGGTCCGCCGCGGCGGCGAACTGCCACTGCTACCCATGCTCGTGCAGCAGCATTTCGAACCTTACCCGGCAGCCTGCCGACACCTCGATGCCGCGCGCGCGCAAGCGGCCGCAACGACCTACCTCAATGGCATCCAAAGAATTCATCCGGGTGCGCAGTTCGTTACCGACAAGCGACCGGACAACTTCCAGCATATCGGCCTGATCAAAGCACTGTTTCCGCGCGCGCGCATCGTGCACACCCGGCGCAACCCGCTCGATAACCTGTTGTCGATCTGGTTCCTGCACCTCGATCACTCGATGGCCTACGCAACCGACCTCGACGATATCGCCCATCACCTTCGCGAATATCAAAGATTGATGCGCCAGTGGCAGGCGATCTATCCCCAAGATCTCATCGAGGTTGAGTACGAGTCGCTGGTTCAGGAGCCGGAACACACCGTACGCGCGCTGCTCGATGCACTCGGGCTGCCGTGGAATCCGGCCTGCCTCGAATTCCACCGCCAAGCGTCGGTGGTCAAAACCGCCAGCGTCTGGCAGGTACGCGAGCCGCTGCATCGGCGCTCCGTCGGGCGCTGGCAGCACTACGCGAGCGAGCTTGAACCCTGGCGCCAAGCGCTCGCAGGCGAGCCCCTCGCCGATCAGGCGCTCGCAGGCCCGCCGGTCTGAAGGTCGACGCCAGCGGTCTGCAGTGCTCGGCGCAGCGGCTCAAGCTGCGCGGCGTAGAGCGCCGCTCGGCCGCGGCGAACACTGACAGGGCGACGGACATCCACCGCACTGAATGTGGCGATCGCCTGCGGCGCGCCGGCGAAATCCAGACATCGCGCATCCCCAGGAAGGCCACAGGCCGGCACAAGAGACGGCGCCGCTTCGGCGAAGCGGCCCGCAAAATCTTCGTACTGCACGGTCAGAATGCGCCCCGGAAAGCGCTGCTCCCAGTGACTCATCAAGCGAACGTATTCGCCATAGAAATGCCCGACATCCTCGAGCTGATGCGTGAACGACCACCGCTTGCTGAATTCCTGGCGGAAGATCGACCAGCCTGTCTCAAGCGGATCACGGCGCGCGTGCAGAATCACAGCGTTCGGGAACAACGTCAGGATGAGACCCACCGCCAAAAAATTCAGCGGATGTTTGTCAGTGACGTGCGACTTGCCCGGCGCCCTCGGTAGCTCAGCACGGTAATGGCGAGCCATCGCCTGCAGCCCGGCGGCATCGATGCGACGACCAGCGCGATCCTCGGTCTCAAACTGCGCGAGCAGCGCCTGCATGCCCAGCAACTCGCCATTGGCTTGCACCTGCGGATGAGCGCCGAGCATGGCCTCGATCAGCGTCGTGCCCGAGCGGGGCATGCCGACGATGAAGACGGGCCGCGCCTCACCGGCCTCGTCCGTGAGCGGGGTGCCCCAGTCGAGCTCCATCAATCGACGCGTGCGCGACTCGACGAGTGATCGGTCATACACCCGACCCTCGAGCCGATTGCGCTCGGCAGACAGCGCATGCGCCCGTGTATAGGCGGCAAAGGCGCTGTCGATATCATCGAGCGCATCAAACGCGTGAGCGACCGCAAAGGCTGCAGGAATACGCAGATCAAAGGGCGCAAGGTCCGTGCTCGTCACCTGCTCCATGCGCTGCAGCGACTCGGCGGACAGCGCGCCTTGCGAGAGGCGACTGAGAAGTGTGTGCACCGGCACGTGCATCGGTTCGCGCTCGAGACAGGCGAGGCAGGCCGCCTTCGCTTGCTCGAATCGCCCAAAGTACATGTGCAGCAGCGCGCTTTTCGCGAGCACTTCAGGATGCTCGGCGTCGATCTCGCGTGCAGCCGCAAGCGCCGCCTCGGCGCCCGAGTAATCGTGCGCATGCAGACAAAGCCCTGCAAAGGCCGCCAGGTCCGCCACGCCGTGCGCACCGAGCGAGAGATAGTTCGCAAACGCCTCGACCGCCTCGCGATGTCGCCCCTGTTCGAACAGCGCCTGCGC
>JBJTBK010000264.1:0-25550 GCA_046091245.1 Nevskiaceae bacterium
GACCCTGGCCGCGAGCCTCGAGGGTGCCGAGGCGCCGTTCAGCCCCCTGCCCGCCCGCTACCTCAACCGCCTCTCGGATCTGCTGTTTGTGATCGCCCGGGTGCTCGCCCGACACGACAACGGCAGCGAAGTGCTCTGGAAACGCCAGAGCACCTGATCGCTCAGGGGGCGGCCAGCTTGCGCTCGTCCACCTCGCTCTTGATCTGCGTGCCAATCACCAGCGATACCGTCAGCGCGCAGGCCAGCATGATGAAGGCGTTCTGATAGCTGCCGTAAGCATCGAACATCAGACCCGTAATCCAGCTGCCAAGACCCACACCGATCGACTCCATCAGGCTGATGGCGCCGTTGATGCGGCCGATCTCGCGCAGGCCGAAATTATTGACCGCCAGCATGTTGTAGAGCGTGAAGAGCCCGCCCCAGCCAAGCCCAATTATCACCGCCGAGGCAACCACGTACTCGCGCTGCATGGTCGCAAGCCCGATGAGACCGATGAGCATGATGACGAGGCAGGCCATGAACACCTTGTGACGATCGATGATGTCGGCGAGCCAACCGTTAGCGAGCTTCGCGACCATCGCCACCACGCTGAACAGACCTAGCAGCGCGCCCGCGTCCTTCAGCGGCATGCCGAAGCCCTTGTTCAGATGCAGCACGAAATGCTGTACGAAGCTGAAGATCGAGTAGTAGGCCAGAAAGCCTGAAATGCCAATCGCCCAAAACGTGCGTGTGCGGACGGCTTGCTTGAAGGTGAGCCCATGCTGTTTCAGATCGCCGAGCTCGGCGCTCTGCCCAACCGCTGCGTAGCCCGCCTGCGCAGGGGTGCCCTTGATCACGAAAAAAATCAGAGCCACCAACACCACCGGCATGATCGCGTTGTAAACCATCGCCTGACGCCAGCCGTAAGCCTCGATCAGGAACGGATTGAAGGTGGGTAGGATGGCGCTACCGAGACTCGTACCGACCAGTGCGATGCCGATGGCAAGACCGCGATGCTTCACGAACCAGCTCGACACCAAGAAGATGACGGTCATCGACCCGGCGGTCGATAGCGCCAGCGAGAACATGAGGTGGATAACGTAGATCTGCTTGAGCGCATCGCCCGAGAGCCGCGTCTGGAAGAAATACAGCCCAATCAGTGCCAGCAGCACCGCCACACCGATACTGACGGAGCGGCTGAGCGAAGGAATGAGTGAGCCGAGGGCGACCACCAACACTCCGGCCAGACCCACCGCCGTGACCACCGCGATGAGCTGAATCACGGGCGGCGCCGCACCGTTGATGAGCATCGAGTAGCCCAGGTAGCCAAGGCCCAGCAAAGTGCAGCCGTACATCAACAACAGCCGTGGGTTCAGCTTGTCGATCAAGATACCGACGAAGGGCGAAAGCAGCGCCGTAACGGTGAATTTAATCGTATCGGTGAACTTGAGATCACCGCGACTCCAACCGAACTCATCGAGCAAGGGCGGATCGAAAATGGTGATACCGGTGGCCGTCATGCCGTTCGAGAGGAACAGCGCCAGCATGCCGACGACGGCAACAAGCCACGGGTAATAGCGCGGCGCGGGCGGCAGCGCGGTGTTGTTCTGCATGGTCAACCCCCGAAGAGTGTCGGCAGCTCAGGGCCGCCGTACACCCGATCATGCCAGAATGGGCGCATGGCGCCACACTCCAACTCATCGCTGCGTTCACTCGACCTTGCGCACGTCTGGCACCCCTGCACCCAGATGAAGGACCACGAAGCAGAACTGCCGCTGATCCCGATTCGCAGTGGTCGCGGCGTGTGGTTGGAAGACCATGACGGCAAGCGCTACATCGATGCGATCAGCTCTTGGTGGGTGAATCTCTGGGGTCACGCGCATCCGCACATCAATGCGGCCATCGCACGGCAGCTCGAGCAGTTGCCGCACGTGATGTTCGCAGGCTTCACGCATGAACCCGCCGCCAAGCTCGCCGCAGAGCTCACGGCGCTTGCGCCCCCGGGCCTCAGTCGGTGCTTCTATGCCGACAGCGGCTCGGCAGCGATCGAAATCGCCATCAAGATGAGCTTTCACTATTGGCAAAACACCGGCCGGCCGCGCAAGACGCGCTTCGTCACCCTGACCAACAGCTACCACGGCGAAACGCTCGGCGCGCTCGCGGTCGGCAACGTCGAGCTCTACAAGGCGATCTATCGGCCCTTATTGATGGATGTCATCAGCGCGCCCGCGCCGGATCAGTCGATCGAGTCGGCCGAAGCGGCCGCTGCCGCACTCGACCGCATCCTCGCCGAGCAGGGCGAGCAGATCGCCGCCGTGATCCTGGAGCCGCTCGTGCAATGCGCCGGCAACATGCGCATGCACTCACCGCGCTACCTCAGCCTCGTTCGCGAGGCCTGCGATCGCTACGGCGTGCATCTGATCGCCGATGAGATCGCCGTCGGTTTCGGTCGCACCGGCACGATGTTCGCCTGCGAACAGGCAGGCATCACGCCGGATTTCCTGTGTCTCTCGAAAGGACTGACCGCGGGCTACCTGCCGATGTCGGCGGTGCTGACGCGCTCGCAGGTGTACGACGCGTTCTACGACGAATACACCAAGCTCAATGCGTTCCTGCACTCGCACAGTTACGCCGGCAATCCGCTCGCCTGCGCTGCGGCGCTGGCCTCGCTCGAATTATTCCGTCAAACCGACGCACTACGCGCCAACCAACTTCTCGCCCTGAAGCTGCGTGCCGCGGTGGATGCCGGCTTCGCCGATCATCCGCAGGTGATTGACATCCGCCAGTGCGGCACGATCCTCGCCGTGGAATTCGCGCGCGATCGCGCCACGCGCACGCCCTTCCCTTGGAAAGAGCGGCGCAACCTGCGGATCTATCGTCATGCGCTTGAGCGCGGTGTGCTGCTACGTCCGCTCGGTAACGTGATCTACTTCATGCCGCCCTACGTGATAGAAGACGACGACATCGCACTCATGGTCGCTGTAGCGCGCGAAGGGCTCGATCGGGCGGTAGCGGACTGAGCCGGCACATGCGAGAGATCCGTCTTTTCGTTCCGCAGCCCTTGCAGTCCGGCGAACTCGTTGAACTGCCCTCCGAGGTCGCCAGGCACGTCCGTCAAGTGCTGCGACTGCGCGAGGGCGCAGAAGTGGTGCTCTTCGATGGTCGGGGCGGCGAGTTCGTCGCGCAATTGCAGGCTGCCGGTCGCACGAGCGTGCGCGCGCGTGTTGACCAACACCGCGCCATCGAGCGCGAGTCGCCGCTCGGCATCACGCTGCTGCAAGGCATCGCTCGCGGCGAACGAATGGATTTCGTGGTGCAGAAGGCTACGGAGCTCGGGGTGCAGCGCATCGTACCGGTGATGATGGCGCGCTGCGTCGTGCAGCTCGGTGCAGAGCGCGCCGATCGCCGCCGCGAGCACTGGCTTGCGGTCGCGGCCTCCGCCTGCGAGCAATGCGGGCGCAATCGCCTGCCGCTGATCAGCGAACCGATGACCCTCGCCACTGCCTGTGATGCCAGCACGGAGTCGCTCCGTTGGCTACTCGACCCGGAAGGTGAAGTCACGCTACGTGAGGCGCTTGCCGCAGCCACGGTCGCCGCATCGCCAGTCCGAAACATCACGTTGCTGGTCGGGCCCGAGGGCGGACTCGAGCCACAGGAACAGCAACTCGCCATCCAACCCGGGTTTCGCGGGCTGCGCTTCGGACCGCGAATACTGCGCACCGAAACGGCAGCGCTCGCCGTGATCGCCGCCCTACAATGTCTCGCAGGAGACCTGTCATGACCGCACGCCCGACCCTCGCCGTGGTGATGGACCCCATCGCCGATATCAAATTCGCCAAAGACTCAACGCTCGCCATGCTGCTGGCCGCGGCAGCCGACGGATTCGACCTGCTGTATCTGGAGCTCGACGATCTGTGGCTGCGCGACGGAGTGGCCTGCGGACAGGCCCGTCCCTTGAGGGTGTTCAAAGACCCGACGCGTTGGTTCGAGCTCGGCGAACCTGCCACCTGGCGACTCGGCGACATCGACGTGATCCTGATGCGCAAGGACCCGCCCTTCGACACCGAGTACATCTACTCCACCTACATCCTCGAACGAGCCGAGGATCAGGGCGCTCTGGTCGTGAATCGCCCGCGGGGCCTGCGCGACATGAACGAGAAGGTCTACACGGCCTGGTTCCCGCAGTGCTGCGCACCGACACTGGTGACCCGCGATATGAAGCGCATGCAGGCCTTCCTCGCTGAGCATGGCAAGATCGTTTGCAAGCCGCTGCACGGCATGGGTGGTCGCTCGATCTTCGTCATCGAGCAGGGCGACAAGAACACCAACGTCGTCTTCGAGACGCTGAGCGAGTACGGCGAGCGCTTTGCCATCGTGCAGCGCTATCTGCCCGAAATCGTCGAAACCGGCGACTCGAGGGTTTTGCTGGTCGACGGTACGCCGATCCCTTACGCGCTCGCGCGCATTCCGAGCAGCGAAGACAACCGCGGCAACCTCGCCGCAGGGGCGGTCGGTGTCGGTCGGCCGCTGAACGAACGCGATCTGTTCCTGACCGGGCAAATCGGCCCGAAGCTCGCCGAACAGGGCATGTTATTCGTCGGGCTCGACGTCATCGGCGGCTACGTCACCGAAATCAACGTCACGAGCCCGACCGGCATTCGTGAACTCGACAAGCAGTTCGGCATCGACATTGCCGCCCTGCTGATCGCTGCCATCCGTCGCCGCCTCGCATCGCGCTAGGCGCTGACGAACTGGCGCCGCCTCGGTACCCAACGCATACTTCGCCCATGTCGGACGGTTCCAGCCTGACGAACCACCTGCTCGTTGCCATGCCATCGCTGGCAGATCCTGAGTTTTCTCAGACCGTGACGCTGGTCTGCGAACACAGCCTTGAGCGTGGCGCGCTCGGCATCGTCATCAATAAGCCTTTGTCGATGACCTTGGGCGAGGTGTTCGAACAAATGAACATCAGCGAGGCCGACGCCGCGATCAGCGGCCGCGCCGTGCTGCGGGGCGGTCCGGTTCACCGGGATCGCGGTTTCGTCGTACACCGCAGCGGCGGTCATTGGGACTCCTCACACACCGTGTCCTCAGCGGTGCAGGTAACCACCTCACGCGACGTGCTGGTGGCCATGGCCCGCGGCGAGGGTCCACCGGATGCGTTCATCGCCTTGGGCTACGCGGGCTGGGAAGTGGGCCAACTCGAGCGCGAGATGCGCGACAACGCCTGGATCTCGTTGCCGCTCGACGAACAAATCCTGTTCGAAATGCCCTTCGAAGACCGCTGGCACGCCGTCTGGCGTCAACTCGGGGTCGATATCGGACGCCTGAGCCATATCGCCGGGCATGCCTGAACACACCGCTTCGACCCGCCCGCAGATCGTGCTCGGCATCGATTTCGGCCTGCGGCGCATCGGGCTCGCCGTGGGTGACACCCTCACGCGCACGGCCCGTCCGCTGCCAGCACTCACTGTGGCGAACGCCGCTCGATTGGCCGACGGCGACTGGCTGCATCTCGAGCGGTGCATCCGCGAGTGCGGCGCCAGCCAGATCGTGGTGGGCTGCCCGTATAATGTCGACGGTTCCGCTCACGGTTTGACGGATGCGGCGCGCGAGTTTGCCCGCGAACTGCAGCAGCGCGTGTCGCTACCCCTGCATCTCGAGGACGAACGATACTCGTCGCTGGAGGCCACGCAGGCGCTGCGCGAGCGGCGTCAGAGTGGCCGGCAACGCGGTCGAATCGAGCGGAGTCAGATCGATAGTGCCGCCGCGGCAGTCATCCTCGAGCGATGGCTGACGCAAACGACGTGAGTCGCGTACGGCCCCGTGTAGCGAATCACAGCAGGAGAGCGTCTTGACCCTCGCAGCCAAACCGACCGAACAGTTGCGCAGCGACGGGTCACTACGACATCTACTGACGCTCGAAGGTCTCCCACGCGCCACACTCGAGCACTTGCTCGAACGCGCATCGCAATTTGTCGTGCCGCTCGGGCACATGCCCCCGCGCAACGTCGCCCTGCACGGCAAAACCGTTGCGATCATGTTCGCCGAACCCTCGACCCGCACCCGGGTGTCCTTTGAACTCGCCGCCCATCGCCTCGGTGCCGACGTCATCAACATCGAGGTGCAGTTGTCGTCAAGGCTGAAGGGCGAGAGCGTTCTCGATACGGTAGCCACCCTGGAATCGATGCACGTCGACGCCTTCATACTGCGCGATGCCGACGCCGCCGTGCCTGACCTCGTGGCCGGTCACGTCGCCCCCCACGTCAGCGTGTTGTCGGGTGGCGCGGGCAGCCACGCCCATCCCACGCAAGGTCTGCTCGATGCACTCACGGTGCGGCGCGCCAAGGGACGCATCGAAGGTTTGTCGATCGCGATCGTCGGTGATGTGCGTCACTCACGAGTGGCGCGCTCGGCGGCGCAGGCATTCACCGCTCTCGGCGCCGGCGATGTCCGCATCGTCGCCCCCGCTGCACTGATGCCGGATACGAACGAATTCATAGACTGCACACGCCACGACTCGCTCGCGGGCGGCATCGCAGGCGCCGATGTCGTGATGATGCTGCGCATCCAGAAGGAGCGCATGGCCGCGGCGGCCATACCCGATGAAGCCCATTACTTTGCCGAGTGGGGCCTGACGCGGGAGCGGCTGCGGCACGCTGCCGCGGATGCGATCGTCATGCATCCACAGCCGATGAACCGCGGCATAGAAATCGCTTCAGACGTGGCAGATGGTCCGCAGTCGGTGATTCGTGACCAGGTGCGCCACGGCGTGGCCGTGCGTATGGCCGTGCTCGAAAGTGTTTTGCTCCGCGGAGATCAACCATGACCGTCACCCACCCGGCCCATCGCGGCAGCATCGCCTTGGAGGATGGGCGCATCCTTGCTCATGAGCGCTTTCCCGGTGAGCAGTTCGTGCTGCGCATTGCCGCACCGAAGTGCGCAGCCCGCGCGGTACCGGGCAGTTTTGCGCACCTGACGGTGGACGATGACATCCCGATGCGTCGCCCGCTGTCGATCATGCGGGCTAATGCGGCCGAAGGTTGGATCGACATCCTCTACAAGATCGTTGGCCCCGGCCTGGCGGCGCTCGCACGTCGTCAAACGGGTGAAACGCTCTCGGTGCTGGGACCGATCGGCCAAGGGTTCACCTTGCATGCCGAGCGGCCGCGGCCGCTATTGATCGGCGGCGGGGTCGGCATCCCGCCCATGGTGTTTCTCGCCGAAGCCTTGACCCACGACGCGCGGGCCCCGTGGAAGCCACTTGTCGTGATGGGCTCGGAAATTCCCTTCCCCTTTGCAACCCGACCCTCGACCATTCTCGTCCCCGGCATGCCGGATGGGGTGATCGCGGCCATGCCGCTGCTCGATGCCTGGGGTGTTCCCAGTCGTCTGGCCAGTCGCAGCGGATTCCCCGGCTGTTTCGACGGCTTTGTCACGGATCTCGCCGGCGAATGGTTGGCCACGCTCGACCCGGCAACTCAGTCCGAGGTGGAAATCTTTGCTTGCGGTCCGACGCCCATGCTCGAGGCGGTGACTCGGCTCGCCGCGCGCTTCAAACTGCCCTGCCAGGTATCACTCGAGGAGTTCATGGCCTGCGCGGTGGGAGGCTGTGCCGGCTGCACGGTCAAGGTGAAGACCGCGAGCGGGCCTGCCATGAAGCGTGTGTGCGTGGATGGGCCCGTGTTCGACGGCTACAGCGTCTTCGATGTCTGAACCCGCGCAGGGTGCAGCCGCAGAGCGTCTGCACGCCGTGCTTGAGCGCATGGCGCGGGCCGCGCGTCGCGCCGGACGTGACCCGAGCGAATTGACGCTGGTCGCGGTCAGCAAGACCCGACCGGCCGCGGACCTGCAGGCGCTGATCGACCTCGGCCAACAGCACTTCGGCGAGAATTACCTGCAGGAAGCGCTGCCCAAGATCGACGCCTTGCGGCCCCAGCCGCTCGTGTGGCATTTCATTGGTCAACTGCAGTCCAACAAAACAGCCCCCGTGGCGGAATACTTCGACTGGGTGCATACGGTCGACCGGCTGAAGCTGGTGCAAAGGTTAGCCGCTCAGCGGCCCTTTCACGCGCCACCCCTCAACGTGTGCGTTCAGGTCAAGCTGGAGGACGAACCCACCAAGGGCGGCGCCACGGCCGCGGAGCTTCCGGTTTTGCTCGACGCGGTTGCCCGCGCACCGCAACTGCGCCTGCGTGGCCTGATGACCTTACCGCCCGCAGAAACCGCCGAGGCGGATCAGCGGCGTTGGTTTGCGGCGCTACGCGAGCTGTTCCAGCAAATGCAACGGCAACACCCGGGGATGGACACCCTGTCGATGGGCATGAGCGGTGATCTCGAAGCGGCCATTCTGGAAGGCGCCACTCTGATCCGGATCGGCACCGCGCTGTTCGGCGAACGTCTACAATCACAGCCATGAGCGAGGTTGCCGCCGCACACGTCACGCCACCCGACATCGGTCGGGGTATCGGTTTTCTGGGCGGCGGGCACATGGGCCGCGCGCTCGTGGCGGCGCTGCGCCGTGCGGCAGTCTCCGGCCCCGAAATCATCGTATTCGACACTCACGCGGCCACTCGTGACGCGCTGCAGCGAGAGTTCGAGGTTCGAGTGGCCGCGGACGCCACCGCCCATATCGCCTCGCTAGATGTGCTGGTGCTTGCCGTCAAGCCGCAGGACATGGCGACTGCACTTCGACCGCTCAAATCCATGCTCGCCACGCATCGCCCCCTCGTCATATCCGTGGCGGCAGGCCTTGGCACCCGACAGTTGGCCGAACTCTGCGGCGATGGCGTTCCGCTCGTTCGAGCCATGCCCAATCGTCCCGCCCTGCTCGGTGCCGGAGCCACGGGGACCTATGCAGACCCTGCCCTGGCCGCTTCCGCGCGGCAACGCGCCGAGGCCGTACTGGCGACGGCAGGCTGTGTCGTGTGGGTCGACGATGAATCGTTGATGGATGTGGTCACCGCCGTCTCAGGCAGTGGTCCCGCCTATTTTTTCCGCATGGCCGAGGCACTCGCCGCGGCCGGCATCGCACAAGGGCTACCAGAAGCCGCCGCGAACGAGCTTGCTGTGGCCACGCTGCACGGCGCAGGGCTCATGGCGACCCACGGCGCTGATCTGGCCGCCTTGCGCGAGTCGGTCGCCTCCAAGGGCGGCACCACAGCCGCAGCACTCGCGCAGTTCACGGCGCAGGGGTTCGAGCAAGGCGTGGCCGATGCTGTCGCGGCGGCGGTGACGCGAGGTCGGCAGATGGCCGCGCAGTACGGTACCGGGGGCTAAGTCATGCAAGTGATGCTGTTTCTTGCCGATACGCTTTTCTCTTTGTTGATGTATGTGTTTCTACTGCGACTGATGATGCAGTGGACGCGGGCCGATTTTCGCAACCCGCTCGCGCAGTCGATCCTGCGACTGACCAACTGGCTGATCATGCCGCTGCGACGAGTGTTGCCGCCTCTGGGTCGCATCGACACGGCCTCGGTCATTGCCGTGTTTGCCGTAGCCCTAGTGCAAACAGCCGCACTGTCGATGCTGTTGGTCGGCGCCCTCCCGCCGGCGTTCGATTGGTTGATTGCAGCCGCGCTCGAGAGCATCCGTTCGGCACTCTGGCGGTATTTTTGCGCGATTTGTGTCTCCGCGCTCAGCTCACTGGTCGCTCCCGGCGTGCGCTCCGCAGTATCCGATCTGCTCGAATCGCTGTGCGACCCGGTGCTTGAGCGCATTCGGCGCGCAGTCCCCTCAATCGCCGGTCTCGATCTGTCGCCGATGTGGGCCGGCATCATCATTCAGGTGTTGTTGATCCTGTTGCGCTGATCACTCGGATGATTGACAAAAACTAGCGGTTTTTCTGCGGCAAAACGCTAAAAAGTGTTTGCTACCACGTGCGCTTATGCTATGTTTACACCCGATTCGAAACGCGCATCGCAAGGCGCAATAACCAAATTCAGGAGTAATCCAAGATGGCGAAAAAGGGCGGTCCGCCGACCAAGTCGGAAATCCACAATCAGATTGCTAAACAAACCGAGCTCTCCCGTAAGGCGGTTTCGGGCGTGTTCGACGCGCTCAACGGTGTGATCAAGAAGAGCCTGCGCTCGCACGGCCTGTTCACGCTGCCGGGTCTGGCCAAGCTGAAGGTCGTCAAGAAGCCCGCCACCAAGGCTCGCGAGGGTGTCAACCCGTTCACGGGCGAGAAGATGATGTTCAAGGCGAAGCCGGCCTCCAAGAAGGTTCGCGCCATGCCGCTGAAGAACCTCAAGAACATGGTGAATTAATCGGTTTCTACCGATGCAAAAAAGCCCGGGGCGGCAACGCCCCGGGCTTTTTTTTCGCTCTCGACAGGCGCCGCGCGCTACTTCATCTCGTGCTCGTGCTCGCGCTCACCCTCACCGCCCGGGCCGCGGCGCTCTCGTCGCTCCCGCATTTCCATGCGACGCTCCTTCATCTGCTGCTGACGCGCATCGGCCTTGGCGCGCTGCTCAGGGGTCAGCACCTGCCACACCTTCGCCCGCAGCTCGCCGCCCTGTCGTACCAATTGGGTCGACAACTCCCCCATCCGTTTGGCGGCCTCGTTCACCGATGAGTTGAACTTGCCATCGGCAGGGTTCAGCTCGCGCAAGGCGCGCGACTGCTCAGCCATTTCTCTAGCGATGCGACGCATCTCGGGGCCATGGGTGGCCACGTGTTCAGTGATCTTGCCGCGCTGCGGCGGGGTAAGCTGCAAATCGTCCGCGAGGCGCTGCAACATCCGTGGATCGGCGCCGGAGAGTTCGATGATCCCTGCGCCGCGCATGGCGCCCATGGGACCCATGGGGCCCATGGGGCCCAGCGGACCCATGCGCTCGCGGCCATCGCGAATGATCCGATATCGGCGGATTTCCCTCACTTGCTCGCCCTTGGCCTGCGCGTTCGGCGCATCGGCGGGCGGCGGCGGGGGCATGGGCTGCGCCAGCAGCACCGAACCGCTGAGCGCTGCAAGGGTCATAATGGAAAGGTAGCGTAAACGCATGTCGTCACTCCTTGAGTCAGCGCGCCGGTGGGTGGCCCAGCGCTGGGTATCGTCTCCGATTCGACGCCGATCCGCCGCAGGAATTTCGTAAAGATGCTGCAAAGAAATGCAAAGCACGAACCCTCTACTGGCCCGCACAGCCGGCACACTGCACCATCGACGTTCCCCTCGGCCTGCTGAGCCATGAACGCCAGAATCCTCATCATCGACGACGACCGTGAGCTCGCTACGATGTTGGGCGAGTTCCTTCGGCGCGAGGGCTATGTCGTTGAAGCGCAATACGGAGCCGATGCGGGGGTCGCCGCCCTGCAGACCCACGAACCCGACTTGCTGATCCTCGATGTCATGCTGCCCGAGCGCAGTGGACTCGATGTGCTCCGTGAACTGCGACTCGCCTCGTCCCGACTACCGGTCATGATGCTGACCGCACGCGGGGATCCAATCGATCGGATCCTCGGACTCGAACTCGGGGCCGACGATTACCTTGCCAAACCCTTCGATCCGCGCGAGTTGCTGGCCAGAATCCGCGCCATACTACGGCGTGTATCCGTCCCCGCCAGCCAGGCAGACGCGACGGGCGCCGAGGTGGTTCGCGTCGCTGATCTGCATCTCGACCTGCGACGGCGGCACGCCACGCTGGGGCCAACGACGCTCGAGCTGACGGGCGCAGAGTTTCGCGTGCTACTCGGTCTCGCACAGCGCCACGGCACACCCGTCGATCGTGCCGAGCTCACCGAACAGGCGCTCGGCCGAAAGTTGACGTTGTACGATCGCAGCATCGATACGCATGTCAGCAACCTGCGACGCAAGTTCGAACGTGCCAGTAGCGCCTCCCTGCAGATACGCGCCGTACGCGGAACGGGCTACGAACTGATCGATGTTTCACCGTGAATCGGCTGTCTGTTCGTATTTTCGTCGCGTTTTTTCTTGCCCTGCTGCTCGTGCTGGCAGGCGCCGTGGCAATCACCGGCTGGACGCTGAACGAGCGCGACGAGCGTGCCTCAGGCGAACTGCAGATCGCAGCAGAACGGGCCGCCGAGGCTTTGGCCCTTCGAGGACGAACAGGCCTTGCGACGTGGGCGAAAGCACAGCAAAAAGAATCAACGACCGCCGTGGTGATTCTTGTCGTCGATGATCTCGGTCGCGAAATACTTGATCGACCGCTTCCGCCCGACCTGTCTGCCCCGAGCGACGCGGATCTGGAGGCGGAGTTCTCTGCCGACCTGCCGACCGTCGCACTGAATCTACCCAATGCCCGCCCAACGCTATACAGCGAGGACGGCGCGCACTTCGAGCTGATCCCCGTACTGCGTGCGCGAGGACCTCTGGCCGCGCTCGGCTTGCGCGAATCCGCACCCGCCTTGGTGTCGCTGGCACTCATCGTTACCGCACTCATCAGTGTCGTACTGGCACGATCGGTCACAGGGCCCATCCTCGATCTGCAATCGACCACGGAATCTCTGGCTGGGGGCAAGCTCGACTCGCGGGTGCCTGCGCGGACCCTGCGCCGAAAAGACGAACTGGGTCGATTCAGCCGCTCGCTCAATACCATGGCCGAGCGTTTGGCGAGCCTTGTGAACTCGCGCGACGAATTGCTACGCAATGTCTCGCATGAACTGCGATCACCGCTGACACGCATGAGGCTGGCCATCGGTCTGACTCGACAGTCGGCGCAACCCCCAGTTGATACACTCGAACGAATCGAGATCGAGATTGCGCGTCTCGATGGACTGATCGGCGGCGTTCTCGATGTGGCGCGTCTCGACGCGGGGCACGCCGAGCTGCGGCGCGAACAGAACGACCTCGTCTCTCTGCTCGCCTCGCTGGTGCAAGACGCGACATTCGAGGCGGAGAACACCGATCGGCACGTCGACTGGCAGGCGCCGCCTGACCCTTGCTGCATCGAGGGCGATCGACACTGGGTCGCCGCCGCCATCGAGAACGTCGTGCGAAACGCCTTGCGCTACGCGCCGGTCGGCAGCACGGTGAAGTTGCGTGTCGAACGTGCGACGGACAGCCTCGATGTGGTGGTCAGCGATTCGGGCGCTGGCATTGCCCCTCAGGATCTATCTCGGGTCTTCGAGCCGTTTCAGCGCGCTACAGGCGTTGCGCCGTCATCACACGGCGGTAGCGGCCTGGGCCTCGCCATCACGGCCAGCGTCCTGCGAGCCCACGGCGGCAGCGTCGTTGCGCACAATCTCAAAGCTGACGACGGGTCCGTATCGGGTCTCGAGGTCCGTCTACGCTGGCCCACGGAGGGGTCGTTTCAGGACGTTTGAGGCACGCTGATTTGAAGGCGTACCCGCAACCCGGGCTCAGCGTTTTCCAAAATCAACCGGCCTCGATGCAAGCGAGCGACGGCCGCGGCAATCGCAAGGCCCATGCCCGCACCCGGCACGTCTTCGGCCGTTTCGAGGCGGACAAAAGGACGCATCGCCTGCTCGCGGGCATTGGGGGAAATTCCCGGCCCCGTATCTTCCACGATGATCTCGCTGGCGCCCGAGGCCTCACCCTGTCGTACCCGGAGGCGTAGCACCGAGTTTGGCGCAGAATATTTGATCGCATTCTCGAGCAGATTGCCGAGCGCCTGCGCCAGGATCTGTCGATGCCCGAACACTGTCGTCGAGGCAATATGCCGTTCGATGCGCTGCCCGCGCTCCTCGGCCAGGGGCTCGAACAATTCAGCCAAGTCCGTCGCCAACGCGCCAAGATCAATGCGCTCCATCGAATCGCGCGACAAACCCGCCTCGGCGCGGGCCAGATCGACGAGCGCATTGAAGGTCTGCAAGGCCCTCGCCATGTCCTGCTCAGCTCTTTGCAGGTGAGCTTCCTGCTCGAGTGCCGTATTGGCCACGCGCGCTGCGGCGATCGCGCGTTGCGCGCGCATCAGCGGCGTACGCAAATCGTGGGCCAGACTCTCGGTCACAGTACGCATGCCGCTGACCAGCGCCTCGTTCTGCTCGAGCATTTCATTGAACGTACTGGTCAAAGCACCCATGGCATCTAGGCGCTGTTGCACCGGGGCACGCGCGGTCATCTGCCCGCGCATGATCTGCCGGGCCGTATCGGCGAGATTACTCACATGCCCCAGCACATAACGATTGAGTATGAAACCCGTCACCAGCCCCATCAGAATCAGCAACACAATACTGATCAGCGCCGTACGACCCAGCGAGCGGGCGATCTCCTCTCGCGCGGCATCGGGCTGAAACAGTGCAAACACAGCGCCATCGTCGAGTCGAATGGAGGCCACGAAAGCATTACCCCCGTCTGGGGTCTCCGCGCGCGTGACGCCCCTCTGGGTCCGAAGCAACTCGCCGATTCCGGCCACGCGGGTCGGATCACCGACGAGAATCTGGCCGTCGGCATCGATCAACACGAAGTAGCGGCTATTGGGGAACAGTTCGTTGCGGACCGTAAGACCGCGGATGAAGTCCTCACGGCCCGACTGCCGGTCGACCTGCTGGCGAACCAACAACTCGCGCTGCAGCGCCTCGGACAACTGTCGATCGTGAACCGACATCATCCGGTACTGCAGCCAAGTGAAGGCGCCCAGGAACGCAATGACCATGACCGCCAAAGCCAGCAGCGAGGCAACGAGCGCACGGCGATCAATCAGCTGGGGTGTCACGGCCCAAGCATGCCACGAGGGGCGCCACAGAGGCGAATTGGCCTACACTTCGCGGCCCACGCTGCCTCGGGCAAGGAGCCGGATGGTCGACCATGAAATTGTTGCTGATCGAAGATGACCCCCAAGTCGCTGCCGAAATCATCGGCGCGTTGCGTGATCGCGGCTACGCGGTCGAACACCACGCCGATGGGCGGCACGGCCAGGAAGCCGCCTTGCTGGGCGATCACTCGGTCATCATCACTGATCGAATGTTGCCCGGGGTCGATGGCCTCGACATCGTCAACACCCTACGTCGAAGCGGCAAATCGACGCCGGTGTTGGTGTTGTCGGCCCTGGACTCCGTGGACGAGCGGGTCAAAGGTCTACGCGCCGGGGGTGATGACTACCTCGGCAAGCCCTTCAACATCGAGGAGCTCGTAGCCCGCGTCGAATCGCTGCAGCGGCGAACAGCGAGCAGCGCACTGACGCGTTTGCGCGTGGATGATCTCGAACTCGATCTGCTCGAACGCAAGGCGAGTCGCGGCGGGCGACGTATCGAACTCACGGGCCGCGAGTTCCGACTGCTGGAATTTCTCACGCGGCATACCGGGCAGGTTGTGACCCGCGCCATGTTGTTGCAAGGCGTTTGGGACATTCACTACGACCCGCAGACCAACGTGGTTGACGTACACGTCAGCCGGCTGCGACAAGCGGTCGATAAGGATTTCGAGCGGCCGCTGATCCACACGGTGCGCGGCGTTGGTTACTCGCTGCACCCTTGAGGCGAGAGAAACTCAGCCACGATATCGCTGAGTTCATGCAAGCGCGCATGGAAAAAATGATCCGCCTCCGCTAGGCGCACCAAGCGCACTGTCGGATCGAGCGCCGTCACCCAAGTTGCCATCGCGACGGCATCGACGAGTTCGTCCCGATCACCCTGGACACACAACCACGGGCACGCGGGCGCGCGAACGGACGAAAAATCCCAGCGGCCGACGGGTGGCGCAATGGTGATCAACCGACCTGGTGTCAGCTCAGCGTGCGCCTGCAAGGCGATCCAGGCGCCAAAAGAAAACCCACCCAACCACAGCGGCAGTTCCGGCCACTCGCTGCGCGCCCACTGCACCACACGACGCAGATCGTCGAGCTCACCACGACCCTCATCGTGCACGCCTTCCGAGGCGCCCACACCACGAAAATTGAACCGCACCGCTACAGCACCGGCTGCGCTACAGGCACGTGCCAAGGTGTGCACGACCTTGTTTGTGAGTGAACCGCCAAAGAGCGGATGCGGGTGGCAGCAGACAGCCAACGCACGCGGCGCGCCGCCTTGGCGCGGCGGATCGACGAGCAGTTCGAGCTGACCCGCGGGTCCTGCAATCAGCCGTCGATCAGGGGCGTCGATGGATCACGCCCTCTTTCATCACGAAGTGCACACGCTGCATCGCCGTAATGTCGGCGAGCGGGTCACCGGGAACCGCGACGAGATCGGCGAGCTTGCCGACCTGCACGCTGCCGAGCCTGTAGTCGATGTCGAGAAACTTCGCCGTGACCGAGGTCGCCGAACGGATGGCTTCCATCGCGGGCATACCCGCTTCGACCATGAACACGAACTCGCGCCCGTTATCACCGTGCGCTGATACGCCGGTGTCGGTACCGAAGAGGATCTTCACGCCGCTCTTGTAGGCCTTGGCGAAGGTGCTCTGGATTTGCGGCCCGACCAGCGCCGCCTTCGGACGCACGATGGAGGGGAAGAAGCCGTCTTCCTTCGACCGATCGAACACCCAGCGGCCCGCCGAGATGGTCGGCACATAGTACGTACCGCGCTCCTTCATCAGGCGCATGGTCTCTTCATCCATGAACGTACCGTGTTCGATGGTATCAACGCCCGCACGCACCGCACGCTTCATGCCCTCCGCGCCGTGCGCGTGGGCTGCCACAGTGAAGCCGTAATCACGCGCGGTCGTGACGATCGCGCGGATTTCTTCGTCGGTGAACTGCGGGTTGAGGCCGTTCTTCGCAATCGACAGCACCCCGCCCGTCGCCGTGATCTTGATAACGTCCGAACCGTCTTTGTAGCGCTGCCGCACGGCCTGCACTGCGGCATCCGTGCCATCGACCACGCCATCGCGCGGGCCGACATCACCGCCACCCAAAAACTCTGCCCAGCCATTGGTCGGGTCGGCATGACCACCCGTGGTGGCGATCGACTTGCCCGCGGCAAAAATGCGCGGCCCCGGAACCTTGCCGGCGTTGATGGCATCGCGCAGCGCGAGGCTCGCGAGAAAACTGTCGCCAAGATCGCGCACGGTCGTGAAGCCCGCCTGCAAGGTGCGCTGCGCGTACATCGCACCATCAAGCGCCACATCGGGGCCGTCCTTCTTGAAGCGCTCAAGTTCGCTCGTTCGGCTGTACTCGCTCGTCAAGTGCACGTGCATGTCCATCAGACCGGGCATCAGGGTCGACTCGCGCAGATCGACGAGTGTGTCCCCCGCGCCAGGCTTACGGTAGCCGGCTTCGATCGCCGTGATCTTGCCGCCGTCGACGACGATGGTTCGCGCCGTGAGCGCACGATCGGACACACCATCGATGACGCGTCCGGCGTGAATGAGCGTCGCCGCCTGGGCAGCCCCCCACAACGCACTCGCTGCAGCAAGCAGCAAACCCTGTTGCACGGCCTTGAGTCGCATTAGCGGATCTCCATCAGTTCGACATCAAACACGAGCGTGGCCCCGCCCGGGAGCACACCGCCCGCGCCGCGTGCGCCGTAGCCAAGCTCCGGGGGACTCGTCAGGCGTCGCTTGCCGCCGACCTGCATGCCGAGCACACCGAGGTCCCACCCGCGGATGACTTCCCGACCACCCACTTCGAAGGCAAAGGTATCGCCGTGATCTCGGGAGCTGTCGAACTTGCGGCCCTTGTTCTCGGGACGCGAGGGATCAAACAGCCAACCGGTGTAATGCACCACAGCCGTTTGACCGTTGGCGATGGCAGGACCCGAACCGGCGGTCAGATCTTCCTTGATGAGTGCTTCGGACATTGCAGACTCCCGTGAGGCGGATGAGGCATCCGCACGCGCGGACGAGACGAGGCCGGGCAAAAATGCGGCGGTCACCGCGATGCCACCCACGGCCAGCAAAAGGACCCAGACGAGTGTTTTCATTTGGCTTCAGCCTTGAAGTCGAGCGAGACGGAGTTGATGCAGTAGCGCAGCCCCGTAGGCCGCGGTCCATCGGGGAACACGTGCCCGAGGTGTGCATCGCACTGCGCGCAGGTCACCTCGATGCGCACCATGCCGTGGCTCGTATCGCGATGCTCGCGGACCCGATCACCCGCGAGCGGGGTCCAGAAACTCGGCCAGCCCGAGCCCGAGTCGTATTTGGTCTCCGAGGCAAAGAGCTCCGCCCCGCAACACGCACAGGCGTAGACGCCTTGCTCCTTGTGGTACGTGTACGCCCCGGTGAAAGCCCGCTCGGTACCCTTGTTGCGGGTCACTTCGTAGGCCAGGGGCGAGAGTCGCTCGCGCAACTCGGCGTCGGTCGGCACGGGTTTGCTCATGCGCCGATTATGGCACGGTGAGCCGGCCGCCTCAGCCGCTCGCCATCAATTGCCCCAGCAACTTATTGAGCCGGCGGACGAACTCACCCGGGTTGGCCACCGAGCCCGACTCGGCGAGCTTCGCCTGATCGAACACCAGCAGCGCCAGTTCGGTGAACTCGTCCTCCGCACTCGTGGCATCGAGACGCTTGATCAGGGCGTGTTGGACGTTGATCTCGAGTTCAGGCTTCGCCTCAGGCACGGACTGCCCGGCCGCCGCCATGATGCGTCGCATCTGCGCGCCCATGTCGCCCTCGGCGAGCACAAGGCAGGCCGGCGTATCGGCGAGACGGGAGCTGACCTTGACCTCGGCCACCCGCTCACCGAGTGCATCCTTGATGCGCTTGAGGAGCTTCTTGTTTTCCTTGAGGGCTTCCTCGGCCGCAGCCTTATCGGCCTCGCCCTCGAGCCCACCCAATTCGAGATCACCGCGGGCCACGTCCTTGAAGCGCTTGCCCTCGAACTCCCGCAGATGACCCATCATCCACTCATCGACCCGGTCGGTGAGCAGCAGCACCTCGACGCCCTTGGCGCGTAACTGCTCGAGATACGGGCTGCCGCGGGCCGCCGTCAAAGAATCAGCGATCAGGTAGTAGATGCGATCCTGCCCGCTCTTCATACGGGCGAGGTAATCGGCGAGCGTCACCTTGGGCTCATCGCCCTCTTCATGCGTGCTCGACAAACGCAGCAACGGCAGGATCTTCTCGCGGTTCGAGGGATCTTCTCCGCTGCCTTCCTTCAGCACCGGACCGAACTCCTTCCAGAACGTCGCGTATTTCTCAGGCTCGTCCTTGGCGAGTCGCGCGAGCAGATCGAGGGCTCGCTTGGTCAGCGCCGAGCGCATGGCTTCGACTTCGGCGTCTTTCTGCAGCAACTCGCGCGACACATTGAGCGGCAGGTCGTTCGAATCGAGCACACCGCGAATGAAACGCAGGTACATCGGCAGGAACTGCTCCGCGTCGTCCATGATGAACACGCGGCGCACGTAGAGCTTGAGGCCGCGAGTCGCATCGCGCTGATACAGATCGAACGGCGCGCGCGCCGGCAGGTACAGCAAAGAGGTGTACTCGCGCTTGCCCTCGACCTTGTTGTGGCTCCAGGCGAGCGGCTCGGCAAAGTCGTGCGCAATATGCTGGTAAAACTCTTTGTACTCTTCGTCCTTGATGTCGCTTCGCGAGCGAGTCCACAGCGCCTGCGCCTGGTTCGCTGGCTCCCAATCGAGCGAAGCCTCGCCTTCCTTGCGCATCATCACCGGGAATGCGATGTGATCGGAATACCGACGCACGAGCGAGCGCAAGCGCCAGCCGTCGGCGAATTCCTTGGCCTCTTCTTTCAAATGCAGGATGACGGTGGTACCGCGCGGCTCGTGTTCGAGCGTCTCGACGGTGAACTCGCCATCCGCCTTCGACGTCCAGCGTGTGCCGCGAGCGGCCGGATCGCCGGCCTTGCGCGTCAGCACCTCGACCTCATCGGCCACGATGAAGGCAGAGTAGAACCCCACACCAAACTGGCCGATCAGCTGCGAATCCTTCTGCTGATCGCCGGTCAGTCGCTTGAAGAAATCCGCCGTGCCGGACTTGGCGATGGTGCCAAGGTGGGCGATGGCCTCGTCGCGGGTCATTCCGATGCCGTTGTCCCGGATCGTGAGGGTTCCTTTCTCGTCGTGATCGATCCAGATCTTGAGATCCGCCTCACCTGCCATGAGCTCCGGTTGCGCCAAGGCGAGAAACCGCAGCTTGTCATTGGCGTCGGAGGCGTTGGAGATCAGCTCGCGCAGGAAGATCTCGCGGTGGCTGTACAGCGAATGGATCATGAGCTGCAGCAGCTCGCGAACCTCAGCCTGAAAACCGTGCTTCTCGGCAGCCGGCGGTGCACTGCCCGCGGCGGTTGAATCGCTCATGGAGGACTCCTCGGGTTGAACCTTCCCCGACATGGGGTGGTTCAAACGGATTTCAAGGCCGCACGATCCGGTAGCACGGCACGTAGGCCGAGCCGGGCAGCTTCATGCGTTGCTGGGCCACAAAGGCCGACAGCAATTCATCGAGCATGGCCATGATCGCAGGGTCGCCAACCAGTTCGAAGGGCCCGTGTCGCTCAATCGCCCGGATGCCCTGTTCCTTGACGTTGCCGCTGACGATCCCAGAGAACGCACGCCGCAGATCCGCAGCCAGCTGGTGCCCGGGCTGATCACGATGCAGGCGCAGGGTGCGCATGGACGCGTGCGACACCTCGAACGGCTTCTGGAACTCCTCGCCGACCTTCAGCAGCCAATTGAAATTGTAGGAGTCCGAGCTTCGCTTGCGAAAATCGCGGACTTCATCGACGCCGCGATCCATGATGCGGGCGACCTCTGCCGGATCATCGACCACGATCTTCAGTCGATCGAGCGCGGATTCGCCTACCGTTCCCGCGAGAAAGCGGCGGATCTGCTCGAAGTAAGCGGCACTGCGACGCGGCCCCGTCAACACCACCGGCATGCGCTGTTCGGCGTTGGCGGGATCCAGCAGGATGCCGAGCAAATAAAAGATTTCCTCCGCCGTCCCGACGCCGCCCGGGAACACCACCAGGCCATGCGCCACGCGAACGAATGCTTCGAGACGCTTCTCGATGTCCGGCATGATCACGAGATTATTGACGATGGGGTTTGGTGGCTCGGCCGCGATGATGCCGGGCTCGGTGACCCCCACGTATCGACCCGAGGTGATGCGTTGCTTCGAATGCCCGATGGTCGCGCCTTTCATGGGGCCCTTCATGGCGCCGGGCCCACAACCGGTGCACACATCGAGTCCGCGCAGACCCAGTTCGTAGCCTACTTTTTTGGTGTACTCGTACTCTTCGCGACTGATGGAGTGGCCGCCCCAGCAGACAATCAGATTAGGTCGCGATTTATGCTCGAGCAGCCGGGCATTGCGCAGGATATGAAACACCGCGTTGGTGATCGATTGCGGACGGGTGAGATCAAAGCGACCACTCTCCATCACCTCGTTGGCGGTGTAGATGATGTCGCGCAGCACAGCGAACAGCAGCTCCTTGATGCCGCGGATCATCTGCCCATCGACAAAGGCCGAGGCCGGCGCGTTGCGGATCTCGAGCTTCACGCCCCAAGCGTGGCGAACAATCTGAATATCGAAGTCGCGGTAACTATCGAAAATCTCCCGCGCGTTGTCGGTGTGACTGCCCGCATTGAGCACAGCCAGCGCACATTGCCGAAAGAGCGGATACAAACCACCACGACCCGTGGAGAGTAATTGCTCGATCTCGTCCTGAGAGAGGCTCTCGAGCGCGCCGCGCGGCGCCACTCGCGCATCGACGACTTCCGGAATGACGATACTCGTTTCCACGGGGCGACCTCAGGGATTGATGTGGATGGGCGTACCGGACTGCACCAGCATCCAGAACTCCATCATGTCGGCGTTGTTCAGCGCGATGCAACCATCGGTCCAATCCTGGCCCGCATAGTGCTCCGGCGGCCAGCGTGGATCATTGGGCAAGCCGTGCACCATGATGAGCCCCCCCGGCCGCACGCCCGCACGGCGCGCACGAGCCACATCGCGAGAATCGGGATACGACACCGCGATCGAGAGAAAAAACTCGCTGCGCGGATTGCGACGGGTCAGCAGGTACTTGCCCTCGGGCGTGCGGAAATCACCCTCGTACTGCTTGTGACCGATCGGATTCAGACCCAGCGAGATGCGATATCGGCGCAGCAGCTGGTTGCCACGCCGCAGCTCCAGTTGGCGCTTGCCCTTGTTCACCACCACGAGGGTCGCCTGCGGCAACTCGACATCGCCCAAGCCTCGCGACGAGCCGCTCGACCCTGCCGGCGTGACGGTCGCAGCGACGGACAGCGGAGCGCCGAGCATAGCCACCACTGCCGCGAGCGGCAGCAACGCCCGGCGGCGCCATCGGTTCATGGGCCGAGACAACATGACGGGATTATATCGACTCGCCCTCAGGGCGCAGCGCCTGCCGCGCTCTCGAGCGACAGCGCACTCGCCAAGGTCGCCGGCCATTCGTCGGCGAGCCGCAGTCGCTGCCCGCGACGCAGCTTGGCATTCGCGGGTAATTCATTGAGCTGCGCGAGATCGGCGATGCGACATCCATAACGCTTGGCGATCCGCGTCAAGGTCTCGCCCCGTTCGACGGTATGGGTGCGCGGCGCCCGCTGCGCAACGAACAACCGATCCGCCCCCACCCGCTCGATGAGTTGCGCAGCCGAGAACGCCTCGCTCGAGGGCAGGCGCAGTCGATACCCGCGCGGCACGAACTTCTCGCCCGACCACACTGCAGGACGCAGCGCCGGGTTCAATTCACGCAAGGTCTCGCGGGGAATACCGAGCGCACGCTCCAACGTCGCAACCTCCGCATACCCGGGCATCGAAACTTCGTGAAACACCAGTTCCGCCGCACGCGGCACATCGGGGAAGTAGCGCTGTGGATTTTGATCGATGCTCAAGGCGGCCAGGAAAGAGGGGTAAAAGTTGCGCGACGCGAAGCCGAAACTCCGGCTTTGATAGCGCCGGGCGATGACGGCGAAATCATCCGTTCCGAGTTGCTCGCGCGCACGACGCATCCCTGCCGTGCCGTGGTTGTAGGCGGTGATGGCGAGCGGCCAGCTGCCGAGGGTGCGGTAGTTGTAAAGCAGCAGTTTTGCGGCCGCTTCCGTAGAACGAAACGGATCGAGCCGCTCGTCAACGATGTCGTCGACGCGCATGAACCGACGACCCGTGCCCGGCATGAATTGCCACAAACCCGAGGCGCCCACCTTCGAGTACGCCGTCGGCGTGAAAGAGGACTCGACATGGGGCAACGCCGCAAGCTCCGGCGGTAGACCGAGCGAGTCGAAGCTGCGGGCGATGTGCGACTCCCACTGACCCGAGCGCACGATGCCGGCGCGAAATCGATCCGCCTGACCTAATTGAAAACGCACCCCTTCAGCCGCCAGACGCAAACCCGTCGCGCTCGCCTCGGCGCCCCACAGCGCCATGACACGCAACCCATCGGCGCTCGCGGCATCAACGCTGCCCTGCTCCATGGCGTCGGCGGCCTCGCGCAGGGCGACGCTCCACCGCTCTCGCTCGGCGTCGATCAACTGCCGACGAACGGGCGAGCCCGGCCGCTCCGTCGGCGGCAGGCTGAGCGTGGAGTAGACGATGGCGAGGTTGCGCTCATCGTGCAAGAAGCCCTGCAGCGTGGTGATCTCGCTGTAGACGCGGATCCAGAAGTGGACGTCACGTTGCAGTTCAGGCGGCCGGGGAATCTCGCGGGACACCGGCAGAACGGTAGGCGGGGAGCCCGAGGTCGGCTGCTGCGCCAATGCAGCAGCCGACGCCAGGAGGATCAGAACACAACCAGCAGGCGCTAGCCGGGCGATGCGCCGCAACGCCTTACCCGCACTTGGAATCGCCGCAATTGAGGCAGGTCATGCAGCCATCCATCATGACGACTGCCGCGGTGCTGCACTTGGAACACAGCTGCGCGCCTTCCGGAAAATGCGACTTGGAAAAGGCATCCGTCTGTTTGGCGCGCGCCTCGAACTCCGCACGCTTCTCATCAACGAGCTTTTTTTGGTGCTCGTCGAGCTCGGGACGACGCATCAGGCCGATCGTCTGCAAATGCTTTTCGATCACGTAGCCGAGTTCGGCAATGATCGAGGGCATGAACTTTCCGCCCGGCTGCCAGTAGCCGCCGCGCGGATCGAACACGGCCTTGAGCTCTTCGACGAGGAACGTGACGTCGCCACCCTTGCGAAACACCGCCGAGATGATGCGCGTGAGCGCCACGATCCACTGGTAATGGTCGAGGTTCTTCGAGTTGATGAACACTTCGAACGGCCGACGCTGTTCGTGTTCAGTGCCCTCATTGAGGATGATGTCGTTGATGGTCACGTACATCGCGTGATCCGACACGGGCGTCTTGATCTTGTACGTCGAGCCGATCAGCACCTCGGGGCGCTGAACCTCCTCGGTGAGTCGCACCACCTTGCCGCCGTGGCTGGTGGGCAGATCCGACACTGAAGTCGGCGCCGCCGCAGGAGCCGGCTCGCTGCCCGGCTTCTGTACGCGGTACTTGGCGATCTTGCGATCGATCTTGATGGCAGCCATGTCGTCTGATCCTCAAAACTTGCCGTAGTAGCCTTCTTTCAAGGCGTCGTAAAGATTCGCGGCGGTATGTTTCTCGCCGTCGTACTCGATCTCTTCGTCGCCTTTCACGGACAACTCGGTACCATCTTCGAGTGTGAACACATAGGTTGTGTTCTTGAGATCTTCTTCCTTCACGAGCACGCCCTGGAAGGCTTCCGGGTTGAAGCGGAAAGTCGTGCAGCCCTTCAGCCCCTTCTCGTGCGCGTAGAGGTAGATGTCCTTGAACGACTCGTACTTGAAGTCCGTCGGCACGTTCGCAGTCTTCGAGATCGACGAATCGACCCACTTTTGCGAGGCCGCCTGAATATCGACGTGCTCGGTGGGCGTGATGTCATCGGCCGTGGTGAAGTAATCCGGCAGCTTCTCGGACGGGTTGGTGGAGTTCGGCATCGCCTTTTGATTGACGAGCTCGCGGTAGGCCAGCAACTCGAACGAGAACACGTCGACCTTTTCCTTCGACTTCTTGCCTTCGCGGATCACGTTGCGGAAGTAGTGATGCGCGAACGAGGGCTCGATGCCGTTGCTCGCATTGTTGGCGAGCGAGAGCGAAATCGTCCCCGTCGGAGCGATCGAGGTGTGGTGCGTGAAGCGCGCGCCGACGAGCGCCAGCTGATCGACGATCGCCGGAGCCACCTCAGCCACGCGCTGCATGTAGCGGCTGTAGCGCGCGTGCAGCACGCGACCCGGGATCTTGCTACCGATCTTCCAGCCGTCTCTCGCCATCTCCGGGCGCTTGCGCAGCATCTCGCCCGTGACCGTGAACTCCTCGTTCATGATCGGGGCCGGGCCCTTCTCGCGCGACAGATCGAGCGCAGCTTCCCAGCCTGCGATGGCCATTTCACGCGACACGTCTTCGGTGAACTGGACCGACTCCGGCGAACCGTACTTCATGCGCAGCAGCGTCATGGTGCTGCCGAGACCCAGAAAACCCATACCATGACGGCGCTTGCGCAGGATCTCGTTGCGTTGGCCTTCGAGCGGTAGACCGTTGACCTCGACCACGTTGTCGAGCATGCGGGTGAAGATCTTCACCACCTCGCGATACTCCTGCCAGTCGAACTCGGCCTGCTCCGTGAACGGCTGGCGCACGAAACGCGTCAGGTTCACCGAACCCAACAAGCACGAACCGTACGGGGGCAACGGCTGCTCACCGCAGGGGTTGGTGGCGCGGATGTTCTCGCACCACCAGTTGTTGTTCATCTCGTTGACGCGGTCGATG
>JBJTBK010000265.1:0-3751 GCA_046091245.1 Nevskiaceae bacterium
ATGACTTTGTTGATGCCGCGTGCCATGGCGAACCTTCCTGTAGTGGACCCTCCCCGGCCGGGGCCCTCTCAGGCGGGGCAGTACGGCGGCGGGCGGGGGGTGGAAAAGCACTTCATTCTAATCGTCTGACCACCCACCTGCACCGAGAAAATCCAGACAAAACGCCAGTGAAGACCGCTAGACCCCCGCAAAGGTCGGCCGAGGGGCTACACTAATCGGCTGTTTTTTCTGGATAACGGCTCGATGCATCCGATCCGCATCCGCGGTGCGCGGACCCACAACCTGCGCAATCTCGACCTCGACATCCCCCGGGACAGTCTGGTGGTGATCACTGGCCTGTCGGGCTCTGGGAAGTCATCCCTGGCGTTCGACACGCTCTATGCCGAGGGCCAGCGCCGCTACGTCGAGTCGCTGTCGGCCTATGCGCGGCAGTTCCTTTCGATGATGGACAAGCCCGAGGTAGACCACATCGAGGGGCTCTCCCCGGCCATTGCCATCGAGCAGAAGGCCGCATCCCACAACCCCCGCTCCACGGTTGGCACGGTCACCGAAATCCACGACTATCTGCGCCTGCTCTACGCCCGCGCTGGTCTACCACGCTGCCCCGAGCACGGCATCGGGCTCGAAGCCCAGACGGTCAGCCAGATGGTTGATCAGGTCCTGCGCTTCGAGGAGGGCACGGCCGCCATGCTGCTGGCTCCGCTCGTGCAAGATCGCAAGGGCGAGCACGCGACGGTACTTCGAGATCTGCAGGCCCAGGGCTTCGTACGCGCCCGCGTCGATGGCGAACTCGTCGAGCTCGACACCCTGCCGCAGCTCGATGCGCGTCGTAAACACAGCATCGAGGCCGTCATCGATCGCTTCCGGGTGCGCGCAGAGAGCGCGCCGCGGCTCGCCGAATCGTTCGAGACCGCGTTGCGCCTTGCCGGCGGTACGGCGCGCGTGGTGCGCATGGACGAACCGCGCGGCGCAGGCCTGTTGTTTTCCAATCGGCATGCCTGCCCCGAGTGCGGCTACAGCGTGCCGACGCTCGAGCCGAAGATGTTCTCGTTCAACAGCCCCGCGGGGGCTTGCCCCGACTGCGACGGTCTCGGTCAACAGGAATTTTTTGATCCGGCACGCGTCGCCGCCTATCCGCAGCTCTCGCTCGCAGGCGGCGCAATTCGTGGCTGGGATCGCCACAACCCGCATTACCTGCAGTTGATCGAGACGCTGGCGAGACACTACGGCTTTGACATCGAAGAACCTTGGCAGGAACTGCCGGCGCACACTCGCCAGATATTGCTCTACGGCAGCGGCGAGGAGAGCATCGAGTTCGTCTACGGCAGCAGCCGTGGGCGCCCGACGCGGCGCTCGCATCCCTTCGAGGGCATGCTCTGCAATATCGAGCGGCGCTCTCGCGAGACCGACTCCCCGGCGGTCAAGGAAGAACTCGCCAAATACCGCGGCTGGCGGGCGTGCCAGACCTGCGACGGCAGCCGGCTTAATCTCACCGCACGCCACGTGTACATCGGCGAGCGATCGCTCCCGGTGGTCACCCGACTCGCAGTGAGCGATGCCGCGCAATTTTTTGCCGAACTGCAACTGCCGGGCTGGCGCGGCGAGGTTGCCGGTAAAATCGTTCGAGAAGTACTGGATCGATTACGTTTCTTGGTCGATGTCGGACTCGAGTACCTGACGCTGGAGCGCAGTGCCGACACGCTATCGGGCGGCGAAGCCCAGCGAATCCGCCTGGCGAGCCAGATCGGCTCGGGGCTGACCGGTGTGATGTACATCCTCGATGAACCCTCGATAGGTTTGCATCAGCGCGACAACGGACGGCTGCTCGCGACGCTGCGCCGGCTGCGCGATCTCGGCAACACGGTAATCGTGGTCGAGCACGACGAAGAAGCCATTCTGGCGGCCGATCACCTCATCGATCTCGGACCCGGCGCCGGCGTCCATGGTGGCGCGATCGTCGCCGCCGGCACCCCGACCGATATTCGCGACTGTCCCGACTCGCTCACCGGCCAGTATCTATGCGGCACGCTGCGCATCGAGGTGCCGCGGCTGCGCACGCCGGCGCAACCGGGCAAGGCGCTTCGGGTCGTTGGCGCGAGTGGTAACAATCTCAAAAATGTGACGGTCGAATTGCCGATCGGGTTGTTGAGCTGCGTCACCGGGGTGTCGGGCTCTGGCAAGAGCACGCTCGTCAACGACACCCTGCTGCGCCGCGCGCTTGCCGAGCTCGGCGGGGGCCCGAATGATGCCTCACCTTGCACAGCGCTCGAGGGCTTGGAGTTCATCGATCGGGTCATCGACATCGACCAAAGTCCGCTGGGACGCACGCCACGTTCCAACCCCGCCACCTATACGGGTGTGTTCACGGCACTACGCGAGTTGTTCGCCCAAGTGCCCGAGGCTCGCACTCGCGGCTACGATGCCGGGCGCTTCAGCTTCAACGTAAAGGGTGGCCGCTGCGAGGCCTGTCAGGGCGATGGCGTCATGCGCGTCGAGATGCATTTTTTGCCGGACGTGTACGTGCCCTGCGACGTGTGCCGCGGCAAGCGCTACAACCGCGAGACCTTGCAGATCCTCTATCGTGGCCGCAGCATCCACGACGTACTGGAAATGACGGTCGAGGACGCACTCGCGTTCTTCCGCAATATCCCGGCCGTGCAGCCGAAGCTGCAGACACTACTCGACGTGGGCCTCGGTTATCTCAAGCTCGGTCAGAACGCCACCACGCTCTCGGGCGGTGAGGCGCAGCGCGTCAAGCTTGCTCGAGAACTGGCCAAGCGGGCGACGGGCCGCACGCTCTACATTCTCGATGAGCCGACCACGGGGCTGCACTTTCACGATGTCGCACAGCTGCTGCGCGTGCTGCAAAGATTGCGCGATGAAGGCAACACGGTGGTGGTCATCGAGCACAACCTCGATGTCATCAAGACCGCCGACTGGATCGTTGATCTTGGGCCAGAAGGCGGCGCGGGCGGCGGTGAAGTGTTGGCGAGCGGCACGCCGGAGCAGGTGGCGCGCATCGCACGCTCGCATACGGGTCGTTATCTGGCACCGTTGCTGAAGAAGCGCTGAACAACCTCCTCGCCGACGAGAGTCTCTTCGTATCGACCCGTTGTGTAATGACGCACGACTTCGCGCCAAAAATACACGGACGGGATGTTGCGGCGCAGCTCGCGTACTTCCCACTGTCCGGCGAATCGATCAAAAACCAATGCTGCAGCCGCGCGACCCACACCCCGTCGTCGCATCTCTGGTTCGATGAAGAACTCCTGCATGCGAAATGCATCCGGTACGGGCAAGCGGGCGAACATGCAAAACCCAGCGGGCAAACCGTCGCGCATCAGCAGCATCACGATGTTGCGCTGATCGCCGAACCACTCGTCGAGACCTTGACTCGATTCTTCGGTCGTCACACGCCGGCGCGCGAACTCGCCGAGCCAGTTCGCGTAACTGCGCTCAAGCCAGGCGCGTTGTTGCGGCGCAGTGCGCGCATCTCTCAGGCTGACAGTCATGACAATTCGAGTCCCCAAAAAAACAAACCCGGGAAGTGGCTGACCACCGTCCCGGGTTCGTTCAGGAGCCTTGCGGCTCCCGCGTTGCAATTTCCGTTAGGAAATTACTTCGCGGCCTCGGCAGGAGCCGGGGCAGCAGCGGCGTCGGCCGGAGCAGCGGCAGCGTCAGCAGCCGGAGCAGCGGCGTCGGCAGCCGGGGCGGCCTCAGCGGCAGGAGCCTCAGCGGCAGGAGCCTCAGC
>JBJTBK010000266.1:0-3701 GCA_046091245.1 Nevskiaceae bacterium
AGGGGGGCACGTAAACGGGAATGACGTTGAGGCGGTAGTAAAGATCTGCTCTGAACTCCCCGGCCCCGATCGCCTCCTCAAGATGCCGATGAGTCGCCGCAATCACTCGCACATCGACCGAGAAAGAGCGTTCGTCGCCCACCCGCTCCACCACGCGCTCTTGCAGCACGCGCAGCAGTTTGACCTGCATTTCGAGGGGCATGTCGCCGATTTCATCGAGAAACAAAGTCCCCGAGTCGGCCATTTCAAACCGACCACGCCGGTCCGTCAAAGCCCCGGTAAAGGCCCCTTTGGTGTGGCCGAACATTTCACTTTCGAGGAGTTCGTGCGGAATGGCGCCGCAATTGACCGGCACAAACGCCTGGCGCGAGCGCGCCGACAACTGGTGGATGGACTTGGCGACCAACTCCTTGCCGGTACCCGACTCCCCGACCACCAGCACGGTGCTGTCGCTAACCGAAATGCGCCGTATCAGGGTCCGTAAAGACCGCATGGCCCCGGAGTCACCGGCGAGCACTCCGAGGGGGTCCCGTAGTCGCGCCTCGTCGAGGACGCCATTTGGCTCAGCGACCGATGCCACCCCTACTCCACTCCCGCACTACTCGTTCCGAGATACATCCACATCGGAACTAACAGGGCCGATAGTAGCAAGGATCAGGAATAAACGACGAACATCCGACGGTTGACCTCCCCGACGGTCTGCGGGGTGATCGCTGCCCAAGCCTCACGAACCTGACTCAGCAGATCCTGGCAATCCGCGAGGTCTGCGGCATTCGGCGCGCCGACCGTCTGCACCAAGCGGCGGATTAAAAACTGATAAAAATCATCAAGATGTGCAGCAACTGCACCACCGCTCTTAAGATCCAGCGTCTCGCGGAGACCGCTCAGAATGGTCAAAGCCCGGGTGGTGGCGGCGTTCACTGCACGCTTTTCGCCGCGAGCGGCGTGCTGCTGCGCCACACCCATCGCGTCGATGGCGGCGTCGTACAGCATGATCACGAGGTCGCGCTTGCTCGAGGTCTCGCAGCGCGAGCTCACTTCCGTGGATCGGTAAGCATTCAAAGCGTGGACTGACATGGTGGTGCTCCAAAGACGGTCAACTCCCGTATGCCGTACAAGTCGGCCCGAGGGTTGCATTCTTTAGCGCTAGAAAGGAATTGGCGGCGGGGGTTTGACCCCCCGCCGCGATCCCCGACGTTCAGCCAGCCAAGACCGCCTAGTAGGCAGCGGCTACCACAGCACCAATGGGTGCCACTGCCGTCCGAGAAGTCTCGGCCGGGCTGAACGTCACGGCCGGTCCCGTACTGCCCTGGGCCGCCAATTGCGACCAGGACGCACGGACGTCTGTGACCATTTCGACGCATGACTTGAGCAGATCCAGATCACGACGCGACTGCGCCTTGATGAGCTGCGAGGTCAATGCGTTGTAAAACCTGAAAAGATCGTCCGCGACCGGCTGTCCCCGGTCGAAATCGATGGTTTCGCGCAAACCCGCAATGATGGTGAACGCGCGGGCGAACTGGTGCCCCGATTCGCGCCATTCCTTGCGCTCGATGTGCCCGCGTGCATTGACGAGAGACTCGATGATGCCGTCATAGAGCATCACCACGAGTTCTGCGCCCTTGCCGCCGTGAGCCATCGACTCCTTTTTTACCGACTGATAAGCCTTTAGTGCTGCATTTGGTGCCATATGCCTTCTCCTGATTACTCCCTGTGGTCTACAAGGATTCCTGTCAAAACTTCGATGTTGCGCGCCACGCGCAACGCATCCTCCGAGGGGATTTGCCGGACGATTTCACCGGTCTTGTCGTCCGAGACCTTGACAACAACCGAGCCCGTGCTCGGGTCGACGCCGATGTCGAGACTCTGCCCGCGGTGCGCGAGCCTCTCGTTGGCGACGCGAACCGAATCGCCGAGCTCAGCGCGCAGCACTTCGATCGCAGACATCTTCGTCCCGCCATCGCTGCCGCGAGAGAGCGCCGCCAACTCACTGTTCGGCACGAACTCCCTTCGCTGGACCTGCTGCTCCGGCGGCGGCGAAGCCACCTTCACTGCACCTGTTCCGATACTCATGGTGATCTCCCTTTATTCATTTTGATTCGCGAGATACCTAATGCTTATCGCAAGAGGGCCAAGATGTACTGCGGCGACTGGTTTGCCTGCGCCAGCATCGCGCTGCCTGCCTGCACCAGCACGTTCGCTCGCGCCATGGCAGCCGATTCGGCAGCGAAATCAGCATCCTCGATCCGCGAGCGCGCCTCTTCCGTACGCTGCACCACGTTCATCAGGTTGCTGATGGTGTACTCGAGACGGTTGATAACCGCACCCGCTGTCGCTCGGTTGAGGTTAAGATTGCTCAGCATGGCGTCGGCCACCGTGACGGCTGATGCCGCATGCGTGATCTGCGACGTTTGCGCCGCCGCCGAAAAGCCGTTGGCGAAGCTCGCCGTCACCGTGCCGCCTGCGAGGGCGGACGCCTCGAGACTGCCGAAGGCAATAGAGACCGCATCGCCGCCATTGAACCCGACCTGGAATGAATAGGTCTGATTGCCGGTGTTCGAGGCAATATCCAGCGTACCGTTGAACTTGGTCTTCGACTGGATACGGTCGATTTCCGCCTTCAACTGCTTGTACTCAAGATCCGCGTTGGCGCCATCGGCCGTGGTGTACGTGCCGTTTTGCACCAGCGTTGCGAGCTCGCGCATGCGGATCAGCATGTCCTCGATTTCGTCTGCAGCACCCTCGTAGGTCTGCACCATCGACAGGCCATCGTTGGCGTTGCGGATGGCCTGATTGAGGCTCGTGATTTGCGCCCGCATGCGTGACACCACCGTTTGACCGGCGGCATCGTCACGGGAGCTATTGATCCGCTTGCCTGAAGACAGTCGCTCCATGGCGCGGGTGAGATCATCGCGCGACTCGTAAACCGCCCGAGCGGCCGCGATCGACGAGATATTCGTGTTGGCTGTGATACCCATACGCTAACTCCTTCTCGTCCGCGATTAGCGCAGCAGCGCCAGGATGTATGACGGTGACTGATTGGCCTGCGCCAACATCGCCGTGCCGGCCTGTGCGAGCACATTCGCCTTCGCCAGTGCCGCCGACTCCGCCGCAAAATCCGCATCCTCGATACGAGAACGAGCCTCCTCGGTCCGCTGCACCACGTTCATCAGGTTGGTGACCGTGTGCTCGAGACGGTTGATGGCCGCACCTGCCGTGGCGCGGAAGAGATTGAGGTTGCTCATGGCAGCGTCGGCGGAGGTGACGGCGGCGCTAGCGGGTTGGGCGTCGGTACCGCTCACCGTCACCGCGAGCGCCAGACCCAGACTCGCCGGATCCAGTTTGTTAAAACTGAACGTCGCGCGATCGCCCGGGTCAAACCCCACTTGAAATGCCTTGGTTCCGCCCGCCGAAGCGACATCCAATGTACCGTTGAACATTGTCTTTGACGCAATGCGGGTGATCTCACTCACTAGTGAGGACACCTCGAGATCAGCGTTTGCACGATCTGCCGTTGTATACGTACCGTTTTGCGCCAGCGTAGCGAGCTCGCGAATACGTACGAGGATGTCCTCGATTTCGTCCGCCGCACCGTCGTACACGTTGAGCATCGACAGGCCGTCGATCGTATTGCGCAGCGCATGGTACAAGCTCGAGATCTGCGCTTTCATTCGAGATACGCCTCTTTGCCCTTCCTCGTC
>JBJTBK010000267.1:0-2976 GCA_046091245.1 Nevskiaceae bacterium
TTGCGTGACTCGCCATCGCGCAGGAATGTCACCTCGACTTTCTCGCCGACCCGCAGCATGCCGATGGCGTTGCGGAACTCGGAGGCCGATTTGACCTTGCGACCGTTGAGACCGGTGACCACATCTCCCGCGCGGATGCCGGCGCGCGTGGCCGGTGAATCCTTGACCACCTGCGTCACCAGTGCGCCGCCGCCGCTCGCGATACCGAGTGCCTCGGCGATATCGGGCGTCACGGGAGAAATCGTCACGCCGAGTTGGCCGCGCTTGACGGAGCCGAACCGGATCAGCTGATCCATGATGCTGCGTGCCATGTTCACCGGGATGGCGAAGCCGATGCCGATGTTGCCGCCGCTACCCGAGAGGATCAGGTTGTTGATGCCCACGAGTTCGCCGCGCAGGTTGACGAGCGCGCCGCCGGAATTGCCGGGGTTGATCGAGGCGTCGGTCTGAATGAGGCTTTCATAGCCATCCGGGCTCATGCCGGAGCGGCCGAGCGCGCTGACGATGCCGTACGACACCGACTGCTGCAGCCCAAAAGGATTACCGATCGCCGCGACGTAGTCGCCGGGCTCGAGCTTATCGGAGTCGCCCAGCACGATTTGGTTGAGGTTGCCCGCTTTGATCTGGATCACCGCGATGTCCGTACGCGGATCGCTACCGATCACCTTGGCAGGCACCTCGCGCTGATCGGAGAGCGTCACGGTGATGTCGCGTGCGTTCTCGACCACGTGTGCGTTGGTAATGATGTAGCCCTGCTTGGCATCGACGACCACGCCCGACCCGGCTGATTGGAAGGGGCGTTCGCGGGCGCCGGCATCAGGCGGCACAATGAAAAAGCGTCGTCAGAACGGATCGTCGAACAAGGGATTGCGCGAGCCTTGCTCCCTCACCGTGCCCTGGATGCCGATGCTGACGACCGCTTGCGAGATGCGCCGGATCATGGGTGCGAGCGACGGCATGGGCGCCACAGTTCGCGCGCCCGTGTCGGCTGGTGCGTCGACCGCTTGGGCGTGCACCGCAGTTGCCCAAGGCAGCATGGCGCCGATGAGCGCCAGGCTGCCGAGGGTTGATCTGCGGGGTTTAGTCGATCGGTGGGCTGTGCTCATGGGTCGCAGATCCGACGGCTGGAGGAGGTGCTTCGAATTGTAGCCTCAGGCCGCCTCGACCGTGATGCGTCGTGGCTGGGCCTTCGGGGTCTTGCCGATGGCGATCTCGAGCACGCCGTGGCTGCTGCGCGCGGTGATGTCATTAGCTTCTGCGTCTTCAGGCAGCGTGAACCGCCGCTGGTAGCTGACCGTGCCGTTTTGTCCGTTGCTGCGCTTGGCGGCCAGGGTGAGTACGCCCTGATCCATGCTGACCTCGATGTCCTGCGGGGCGACGCCGGGCAGATCCGCGCGTAGCACGTAGCGCTCGGCAAGTTCCTGTACTTCCACGCGCGGGATCAAGGCGACCGGGCGGCTGTCGCTCAGGACCTGTTCGAGGTCGCGGTGCAAGCGGTTCATCACTCCAAAATCGAATCGGGCGAGGCTCATGGTGTCGTTCTCCGTTCAGTAGCGGCCGCGCAGCGCGACCTGATGGTTTTGGATATGCGGATTCGCCTTGCCGATTCAAGGGGACAACCTGTGGATAGGGTGTGCAGAGGCGAAAACACAACATGTGGTTTTCCGGCCGCGACCCGCCGGGAGTGACATTCGGTCCTCGGACGAGGGGTCTTTCAGGGCCGGGTTTTTCGTAACGTTATGATTTAAATACCCTAATTCGGGACGCCAAATTTTTTTCGTAAGTCTTGACGCTCCGCGGGTCGGTGCTTACGCTCCTTCCCGCGACACAACATCTTGTGTGTGGGTCAACCGCACGGATCGTTGAGGGGTCGGGGTCAAGGGAGAGAAGACGAACAAGAACCCGGTGAGCCTGCGGCCATGGGGCGTTCGCGATATTTCACAAATTTTTAGAGGGCCTCTGGCCGAATGAACAGCGTCATCAAATTGCAATCGAACGATATCGACGGGATCCCGTTTCAAGACGCCTCGCTCGATATCTGGGATAAGAAATACCGGCTTGTTTCCAAGCTCGGCGAGCCCATCGACAAATCGATGGACGACACTTACAAGCGAGTCGCGCGCGCTCTGGCGGACGTCGAGCCCGAGTCGCAGCGCGAGCAGTGGTACGAGCGATTTCTTTGGGCGTTGCGGCGTGGGGCCATTCCCGCCGGTCGCATCACCTCCAATGCCGGTGCGCTCGAGCACAAGCCGGCCACCTCGACCATCAACTGCACGGTGTCGGGCACGATCCGTGACTCGATGGACGACATCCTCGACAAGGTGCACGAGGCGGGTCTGACGCTGAAGGCCGGCTGCGGTATCGGCTACGAGTTCTCGACGCTGCGGCCGCGCGGCGCGTACGTCTCGGGTGCCGGTGCCTACACCTCGGGTCCGCTGTCGTTCATGGATATCTACGACAAGATGTGCTTCACGGTGTCTTCGGCGGGCGGCCGTCGTGGCGCGCAGATGGGCACGTTTGACGTGGGTCACCCGGATGCCATGGAGTTCATCCGCGCCAAGCGCGAGAACGGGCGGTTGCGGCAGTTCAACCTCTCGCTGCTGATCACCGACGAGTTCATGCAGACGGTGCGCGAGGACGGCGAGTGGAAACTCGCGTTCCCGATCCTGCGCAAGGAATACGACGCCGAAAAGCCGGATTTGACGGACCAAAACAAGTTCGTTTGGCGTGAGTGGCCGTACAACGAGAACTTCGTCGTCAGCGAGACGGGGCTCGTCGCCTGCAAGGTTTACAAGACGCTGCCGGCCCGTCGTCTGTGGGACGTCATCATGTCCTCGACGTACGACTTCGCCGAGCCGGGTTTCATTCTCATCGACAGCGTCAATGAAATGAACAACAACTGGTGGTGCGAGAACATCCGCGCCACCAACCCGTGCGTGACCGCGGATACGCGCTTGGCGACCCAACACGGCATGG
>JBJTBK010000268.1:0-9828 GCA_046091245.1 Nevskiaceae bacterium
AAGAAGAGGCGACCGAAGAAGCTGCGGCGCAAATCGCCGACGCGGGCACGCAGCAAGAAGAGGAGAGCCTCAAGCCGCTCGAGGTGGACGCAGGCTCGCGCGACTTGCTGCGACCTGATACCGATGGCGGCATTCGTGAGCCGGGTGTCGGCTCGGCGAACGAGGACCTCTGGCCGCAGGAACCGCTGCCCACGCCACCGCCCTCGCCATGAGTTACGCGATTCGCGACACACGACGACTCACCGCGGTGGCGCTTAGCGTGGTCGTCGCGCTGTTCGCACTCGGATCGCGGGCCGCAACCCCGAATGTGATCAGCAAGCCCTCGGTCAACTTGGGGGCCGATCCAACCGGTCGTGCCTGCACGGCGCGACGTTTGTATGGCGATCCACTGTTGCGTGATCCGCGACGTGATCTCGCTTACGACATCAGCTGTGGTCGTGCAGGCGGCATTGGCCGCATTTATGTGCTCGGCAGCCGCTCCAAAGAGGACGCCCTCAAAGGATGGCGCGATGCGATTGCGCCACTCTGCGTGGGTCCGCGGCTTCAGGAGTGGGCGCCGGAGGGCGTGACGGCTGAGGTGAGTTTCTTTTGCGCAGGGGGCACGAGGGCCGGCGAGCGCCCAGCGACGATTTTGTTGGCGGCATCGAGCGCGCGGGGTCTGCTCGCGGGTGACTCGTCGCCGACGACCGCGCCGATCGTCGAGCGCGCGATCCGCATTTTTGCAGGCGTCGAGCCCGAGCCCACCAAAGCCCGATCGCGTGGGCCGCGCAGCGCGCTGCTCGCGAATCTCGAAACCGTGCTTGGCAATGATCTCTCAGGCGGCGGGTTCGGTGACTTCGCGAGCCTTCGTGCCGCCGCATTCGAAAATAATTCCATGTGGCTGTTCGGCTCGGCGGAGTTGCAGTTTGCCGATGCGATCCGCATCCACGCGGGACTGTGGCCGGAGGACTTTGCGGGTCGCGCCGATTTGCAGTCTGAGCGCGCATTGAATCTCTCCAATCAGCGGCGCTTTCCGGAAGCCGAGCGGGCGCTCGCGGAGGCTGCGCAAAACGCCGAGAAAGCCGAGGATCTGTATTTGCGTGCCAAAGTGTCTGCTTATGCAGCGCTCACGGCGCTCAATGCCGGCAAGCTCGCGGACGTGCGAGCGCGTGCCACGCAGGCCCGCGAGTTCATCGATGCGTGGCGACGCTCCGGGCAGGTGGAGCGCGTGCAGGCAGATCAGACGATCGCGAGGCTACCGGTCGCCGCGCGCGTCACCATTCTCGAATCGCAGATGCTGCGTGCACTGGCGGTCACCGAGTCACGCGACAAGGGCCTGAGTGCGGGGCGGCCGGGACTTGCGGCGGCGGCGAACTCGGCGGCCAATGTGGACGCGAGGGCCGGCAGTTGGCTGCAGTCGGGTCTCGCGCAGGATCGAGCGGCGCTCGAAATCGCCGACGGACGCCCCGACTCGGCCGTGCGTATTTTGGAAGAGGCGCTGAACCGTTATCGACGCATCGCCACCGGTACGCGTATCGAAGCCAATTTGTTGATGGATCTTGGCGGGGCGCTGCAGGCGGCCAAACGCGAGGAGGAAGCCTTGCAGCGCTACGCGCAAGCTTTCGAGATGTATCGCGATCAGACCGAGAATCGTGGCGTGGCGCCGATTCGGGCCATGACTTATCTGACGACGTTGGCGCGCAGACTGCCCAAAGTCGCCAAGCCCGAGGAAGCGGCCGACTTGTTCGCTGCGTTTGAAACTTTGGCGACACCTGCCGTCGCTCAGACAGCGGCGGCGACCGCAGCGCGAATACTCGCAGGGCCCAATGGTGGCGTCATCCGTTCCTGGCAGGATGCGGATCGTTCGTTGCGTCGGGCTCTCACTCGCTTGTCCAATCTCCCCGCGGATGCGCCGCCTGATGTGAAGCAGACCGCCGAGGAAGATGTCTCGAGCTGGCGCTCGCGCGTCGAGACGCTGGAGCAGCAGGTCAATCAGCTCTTCCCGAATTTCGGGCTGGTGACACTCGAGCCTGTCAGTATCGATAATTTCAGAAATTCTTTGGGGCCTCGCGAGCGCCTGCTGCGAATCGCGATCGGCTCGCAGTCGGGGGTTGGGCTCATGATCGATCGTGGCAGTGTGCGCGCCTTCGAGATCGGCATCGGCGAGTCCAAGGCCGCCGAGTTGGTCGGCCGCATCAAGAAGTCGGTGCGTAATCCGGACGTCGACTTCGATCAGCGGGCGGCGCGCGAGTTATACGAGGGGGTTTTCAGTCGCATTCGCGATGAGTTGATGGTCGACGGTGCGCCCGAGCGGCTGATTATCGAGACGACCGGAGCGCTCGCGAGTTTGCCCTTCTCCGTTTTGCTGACGGGGGAGTCCGGCGATGAGGGCGAGGCTTGGCTGGTCAAGCGCTTTGCGGTGATGACGGTACCGAGCATGCGTGCCTTTGTTTCAGCCCGCGCCGCCGGTGTGTCGCAGGGCACGGTGCCCTTCGTCGGCTACGGAGATTTCCTGCCATTGGCGGGTGCCGCGGCCGCTCCCGCCATTACGCGCTCGATACTGAATGCGCGACGCTTGCCCTCGGGATGCGAGGCGCTGTTGACTGCAGCGCTCGCCAAGTTGCCTCGTTTGTCGGGCACTGCCGCTGAACTGGCGGCGGTGAAGCGGGTGATCGGCGCGGATGATCGTAGCGTGCTGCTGCGTAATCGGTTCACGGATCGTAGTGTGCTCAATTCGGAGCAGGTCGCCGCCGCGCGCGTATTGATGTTTTCCACCCACGGGGTGTTCGGCACCGATTTCCCCGAGGCAGCCGGGTGTTTGCCGGATGCGGCGTTGCTGACCTCGGCGGTGTCCGACAAGGCAGGCGTGTTTCTGGATTCCGCTCAGATCCTTGATTTGAAGCTCGATGCCGATCTCGTGGTGCTCTCGGCCTGCGACACCGGCAACCCGCAGCCTGTTGCGCCGGGTGAGTCTGGACTGCCTTCGGGTGGTGATGCGCTGTCGGGTCTCGCGCGCTCGTTCTTCTATGCCGGTGCGCGTAGTGTGATGGTGTCGCACTGGGTGCTGCCGGACGAGGACACGGTCAATCTCATGAAGGTGTTCTTCGAGCGCCTGCAAGCGGGTGATGCGGCGCCTGAGGCTTTGCGCGCCGCGCAGCTCGCGCAAATTAATTCGGGCTCAGCGGATCCGTTGCAATGGGCGGCGTTGGCGGTCGTGGGTGCGCCGCAGGCGCGCTAACTGCGCGAGGCGACGGCGCTGGGGTAATATCGGACTCGGGGTCGATCAGAGGAGAGGACGTATGCGGAACATCATCAGAAACGGTGCCGTGTTGGCACTCGGTCTGCTCGGCGGTCTGGCGGCCGCGAGCGATTACATCGTGGCGCGCTCGACGGACGCCTCGATTGCCAAAGGCACGGCGCTGGCAGCAGGCGCGGCAGTGCCGGCCGCCGTTGGCGCGGTGGTGACGCTGATCTCGGCCGGGGGTGAGGTCGTGATCCTCAAGGCGACCGAGGTCGGCATCAAGGTCCCGGGGCTCGCGAAGGCTGGCAACAGCGCCGCGAGCGCGACGCTCGCCGCACTCGTCAATCGGCCGCCTCCACGACGCAACTTCGGTGCGATGCGCGGCAATGAGAAGTGCCGCAGCGTCGAGGAGTTGCAGACGCTCGAGGCCATTCTTGCGGTATCGGAGATCGAAGGCTGTGGCCGCATGGCACAGGCAGCCCTTGACGCTTATATCAGCAAGGCGGAAGCGGCAGCTGCGACGACGCCTTGAGCGTTGAGTCCTTCCGGATTGCGATCGTCGGGGCAGGGCCCGGCGGCCTGAGCGCGGCCGCGCGTGCGGCCGAGCTTGGCGTGTCGCACGTGCTGCTCGAGCAGAGCCCAGCGCACGCCAACACGATCCAGCGTTACCAGAAAGGCAAGCACGTCATGGCGGAGCCCAACGTGTTGCCGTTGCGCAGCCCCTTGCCGTTTGCCGCGGGTGTGCGCGAGCACATCCTGGGTGAATGGGGCTTGGGGCTCGAACGCCTTGGGGTGAACCTGCGTTGCCAAAGTGAAGTCACGCGCATCGAAGGTGAGCGGGGTCGGTTCGTACTGACTCTCAAGACGGGCGAGACGCTGCACGCTGAGCATGTGATTTTTTCGATCGGCGTGCAGGGTAATCCGCGACGGCTTGGTGTGCCCGGTGATGATCTGCCCTGCGTGCAGTACACGCTCGATGACCCGGACGAATATCAAGGCGAGACCATCGTCGTCGTCGGTGCTGGCGACGCCGCGATCGAGAATGCGGTGGCCCTGGCGCGACAGAATCGTGTGTTCATCATCAATCGCGCCGAGGAGTTCGCGCGCATCAAGGACGGTAATCTCAGCCTGATTCTCAAGGCCATCGACGAGCAGACCCTAGGCTGTTTCTACAAATCGAGTTGCGTGTCGATCCAATCGACCGACGGCGCCGAAGCGCCGTATCTACTGACGCTTGCCACGCCCGAGGGTGACACGGCGGTGCCCTGTCATCGCATCATTGCGCGGATAGGCGCGGTGCCGCCGCGCAAGTTCGTCGAGTCCTGCGGCATACGCTTCCCGTCGGCCGACGCTGCGGCACTGCCTGAACTCAGCGCGCAATACGAGTCGAACGTACCGGGTCTCTATGTCATCGGTGCCTTGGGGGGCTATCCGCTCATCAAGCAGGCCATGAACCAAGGCTATGAGGTCGTGGGTTACATCCAGGGCGAAGCCGTGGAGCCGGCGGATGAGCCGTTGTTGGCCGCCAAGTTTGCCTCGCTTCCCGAGCGCTTGTCGGTGACCGAAACGCTGCAGCGAATGCAGCATCGCATCGCGGTGTTTGCCGAGGTGAACCCGCTGATGTTTCGCGAGCTGATCTTGGGTAGCGCGGTGCATTGCATGCGCGAAGGCGAGGTCGTATTTCGTCGCAATGACTACACCAACTCGTTTTATACCATCCTCGATGGCAGTGTGCAGATCGAGATTGGCGAGGAGGGGGAGACGAGGCGCATTACGCTCGGCACAGGTCAATTTTTCGGTGAGGGCAGTTTACTGTCGGGTCGGCGGCGCTCGGCGACCGTTTATGCGGGTGCCGCTTGCGTGCTCATCGAATCGCCACGGCGCGACATCGTCAAGTTGATGAGTTCGGTGGACTCGGTGCGGGCGGTGATCGATCGCCTGTTCATCATCCGTGCCATCCAGAGTGGTTTCGCGCCCAACACACCCTTTGAGGTACTCGAGTCGATTGCCTCGCGGGCGCGACTCAATCGCTACAAGCGCGACGAGGCGCTATTCAAGGAGGGCGAGCCCGGCGACTGCCTCCATCTCGTACGCAGCGGTTCGGTGGCGGTATCGCGCAATGTGGGTGGTCGTGAGGTGACGCTGTCCTATGTCGCTGCGGGCAATTACGTCGGCGAGATGGGCTTGCTCGGGCGCACTGTGCGTAGTGCGACGGTGCGTGCGGCGGTTCCTACCGAGACGGTGAGTCTCGACGCGGCCACTTTTTCCGAGCTCATGGCTCATAACCCGGCGCTGCGCGGTGACATCGAAGCTGTGATGCGCAAGCGCATCGTCAGCAACGCACAAGCGCAATCGAGCGAGTCAGGGGGCGAGTTGATTTCGTTCTTGATGCGCCAAGGCTTGGGTGAAGCGACCGATGTGTTGCTGATTGACGAGTCCTTGTGCATCGGCTGTGACAACTGCGAAGAGGCGTGCGCGGCGACTCACGGTGGCACTTCACGCTTGGATCGAGCCGCAGGGCCGACCTTTGCTCATGTGCACGTGCCCACCTCGTGTCGGCACTGCGAAAACCCGCATTGCATGAAGGACTGCCCGCCCGATGCGATCCGCCGTGCGCCGAACGGCGAGGTATACATCCGCGATAACTGTATCGGCTGCGGAAATTGCGAACGCAACTGTCCGTATGGCGTGATTCATATGGCGAGTGCGCCGCCACCCCAGCCCTCGCTGTGGTCCCGGCTGCTGTTTGGCAGCGAAGCTCGGCCAGAGGCGGCCGAAGGCCAAAGCAAGGCGCCCAAAAAGGCCGTGAAGTGCGACATGTGCACGGACCAGTCTGGCGGTCCGGCTTGCGTGCGGGCGTGCCCGACGGGGGCGGCGCTGCGGGTGAGCCCTGCTGAATTCGTCGAGTTCGTCAGCAGCGAGGCGGCAGAGCGCTGAGATGCATCAGTCGATCCTCGATTTCGGCGGGCGGCGCTACCTCAAGATTGCCCTGGCGCTCTGCGGTCTCTCGCTCGCGCTGTATCTTTGGCACGACCCGCGATCGCCCCCCAACGGCGGCACGTGGCTCGGCTACACGCTCGGGGGTATCGGCGCAGCGCTCATTCTTTGGCTCACCGCGCTCGGCGTACGCAAGCGCAGTTACGGCTCGACGCTTGGAACGCTTCAGGGCTGGGTGAGTGCCCACGTGTATCTCGGCCTTGCACTTGTGGTAGTCGCGACACTGCACGCGGGGTTCCAGTTCGGCTGGAATATTCACACGCTGTGCTATGTGCTGATGGTGGTGGTGATCGCTTCGGGTCTGCTCGGCATCGTGCTGTATCAGCGATTCCCGCAACAGTTATCACAGAACCGTGCGCAGCAGACCTCGGCGCAGATGCTCGCCGAGTTGCAGGAACTCGATGAGCGCACACGACGTGTGGCGATGAATGCCTCGGCTGACGAGCGCTCGGCCATCGAAGCCAACATCGCGGGCACCCGCATCGGCGGCAGTACGGCGGCGATCCTCTCAGCGCGCGATCGATCGACAGTGCGGTTGCCGGGTGGTGCGTTGCATCCCGAGCCCAACCCCGGGCAAGCCCGCATGCTCGAGTGGCTGAGTGCCCGATTGTCGGGAAGCGACGCCGCTGCACGCACGCGTACGCTGACGGACCTCGTTTCGCTGATCGGTGCACGCCGAGCGTTGCTACGGCGCTTGCAGCAGGATGCGCGTTTGGGCGGCTGGCTATCCGTGTGGTTGTACGTGCACGTGCCGGTGACCTTCGGCTTGCTGGGCTCGCTGATTGCCCACGTGGTCAGCGTGTTCCTCTACTGGTAACCGGGCGATGCGGATTCTTCTCAAGCACATTACCCAGACGACAGCCGGTACCGCCTCCGTGCGCGAGCAATGGCTGGATGACCCGGTCATCACCGTAGGACGGGCGACCGATCAGCGCCTGCAGAGTAACGATACGCAACTGCAGCTCCATCACGCCGAACTTCGCGTCACCGCGACGGGTTGGCAACTCGTCTGTATTCCTCCGGCACAGGCACTGGTCAACGACAAGGCCTGTCGCGATGCACGCCTCGCGGTAGGCGACGTCGTCACGCTCGGCGCCTTGCATCTACGCATCGAGGCACCTACGGCGGCAGGCGAACCACAATTATCCATTGAGCGACTGCCCGACCCTGCAGCGGTGGCTACCTCAATGGCCGCGAGCGAGCGCGCCTCGATGGCGTCGCCGAAGCTGTCACTCAGCGACCTCGGCTGGCGTCAGCGACCGTGGGCTTGGGCGCTCTTTCTCGTCACGCTGCTCGGGGGTCTCGTGTTGCCGTGGACCGCGGGGGTTCCCTCCGATGCCACGTGGAGTTCGGGTCCTTTGCATGAGGCGCACGCCTCGCTGGAGGGACAATGCGACCGTTGCCATGTGAAGCCTTTCGAGCGGGTGCGAAACGAGTCGTGTCTGGATTGCCACGCCGATCATCTGCGCACCCATGTGCCGGCTGCTCATCCGGCTACCGCGCAATTCAAGGCGCAGCGCTGCACCGATTGCCACGTCGAGCACGACGAACCTACGCATCTGGTGCAGACGGATAATCGGGTATGCACCGACTGTCACGCCGAACCTGAGCGTCATGGTGCGCGCGCGGGGGCGAAGCCCGTGACCGACTTCGCATCGAACCATCCGCCGTTTCGCCTGAGTGAGTGGCGCAGCGAGCAGCCCGCCTCGGAACTGAAGTTCACGCACGCTGCACATCTAGATGTGCGTGGTGTCAAGGCGCCAAGCGGCACGGTGGTGATGCAATGTGCCGATTGCCACACGCCCACCGAAGAGGGGCGCAGCTTCCAGCCGATTCGCATGGAGACCCATTGCGCATCCTGCCACCGCCTCGAGTTCGACCCGGCTGAGCCCGCGCGCACGGTGCCGCACGGTGATCCCACCGAGGTGCTGCGTGTGCTGAGCGGCCACTACAGCGCTCGTTATCTCGCAGGCTACGCTGACCCGCTCGCAGGTCGTGCCGCGGGTGTGCTGCCACCCGGAGTCGAGGTGGCGCCGGCTGAGCGCGCGCGGCTACTTGGGGTCGCGCGTGATCGAGTGCTGCGTGTGGCGAGCGATCTGTGTGAGCGACGCGTGTGCGTTGATTGTCATACGGTCACGCGCGCCGGGACGGCTTTGGACCCAGCCTGGAAAGTCGCACCGGTCAAGTTGGTGTCCAACTGGATGCCGGGTGCCGAGTTCGATCACGCGCTGCACGGCACGTCATTGACGCCCTGCAGCACCTGCCACAAGGCCGAGACGTCGAAGCAGGCGAGCGATGTGCTGATGCCCGTCATCGAGACCTGTCGTGATTGTCATCGCGGCACGATGAAGACCGCATGCAGTGATTGCCACGGTTTCCACGGCAAGGGACAGCCACTGTGGCAACCCGCAACGCTCAAGACTGTGCTGCGCAAGGCGAGCGTGCCGTGATTCGTAGGCGAGCGACTTCTCTCATTGCAGCGCTGGTGCTCACTGCCTGTGGGGGTGGCGGTGGAAGTAGCAGCAGTGCTCCGACGAGCGGAAGTGCCGGCGTTTCGCCGCCCTCGTGCGATGGCTCCTGCGCCAACTCAAACACGGCGCTGACGGCGACGCAGGTCGAGACCGTGATCGCGCGAGCCATCGTCGAAGCGCAAGCGCGTAACACCAAAGCCACCATCGCTGTGGTCGATCGCGTGGGTAACGTGCTCGCGGTGTACGCGATGACTGGCGCTTCGCCGACCGTGACCGTGCGCAGCACGCAAGGCGCTGCGCGCATCGACGGCGGCCTCGAGAACGTCGCGGTTGTGCCTGCAACGCTCGCCGCGATCGCCAAGGCCATCACCGGTGCGTATTTATCGAGCGAGGGCAACGCCTTCAGCACGCGTACGGCAAGCCAGATCGTGCAGGCGCATTTCAATCCCGGCGAAGTGCTCACGCCCGGCGGGCCGTTATTCGGCGTGCAGTTCAGTCAGTTGCCCTGCTCCGATGTGGCGGCACGGTTTCAGGGCGGCGCGGCGAGTGCGGGGCCGCAACGCTCGCCGCTTGGACTTGCGGCGGATCCCGGTGGGTTCCCGCTGTATCTCGACGGCACACCGGTGGGTGGTGTCGGCGTGATGGCGGATGGCGTGTATGGCCTCGATGCGAACCCGCTCGATGGTGACGATGATCTCGCTGAAGCCATCGCTGTTGCGGCGACGGTGGGGCTTGCTGCGCCTGAGGATCGTCGTGCGGATCGCATCACCGCAGACGGCAAGACCTTGCGCTTCAGCGATCTCGGATTCGCCGATTTGCGCGGCGGCAGCAACACTCCGCCCACGCTCGCGGCCCAACGCGCCGCGGTCGGGCGCCTCGTGGCGGTGACGGGGTATGCGAGTGCGACCGTGCGAGCCGGCACCGCGTTTGGGCAGAGTGCTTCGGGCATTCGCGCTGACAGCCGCGACTACGCCAGCCTTGATGCGTTCGTTCTGGTCGATGGCGCGAACACTGAGCGCTGTCGGCCACGTGCGGGGAGTGAGTCGCGCGGTGCGCGGTGTGCAGCCGAGGGTCGGGAGTTGTTGCGTGGAGCGCTGCGGGTGGCGGGGCGCGGGCGGGGGCGGCTGCGGGGACCGCTTG
>JBJTBK010000269.1:0-2198 GCA_046091245.1 Nevskiaceae bacterium
CATCTGCGGGCCCCACACCCCGCGACGGGCGCCGAGCGGATGCAGCAGCACGAGCGTCGGGGCGTGGTTGCGCCCCGACACTTCGTAGTGCAAACGCCCGCCCGGGCGCTCAATGGACCCTGCCAACATCAGCCGATGGCCTCAGTCAGCCTTGTACTTGTCGTGACAGGCCTTGCAGCTTGCGCCTGTGGCGCCGAAGGCTGGCTTGATGGTGTCGAGGTTGCCGCTCTTGGCCGCCGTCGCCAGCGCCGCCGTGCGCGCCTGCATGTCCTTCATGAGTTTTTGGAACTCGGCGGCGTTGTCCCACAGCTCCGCCTTGGCCTTGCTGCTGGCATTGAGCGCGCCCGCCGGGAACACATCGGGCACAACGGTCGCCATGAACGCGGCGCGATCGGCCGCGACCTGGAAGGTCTTGGCGTCATACGGCGCCCGCCCCTGCACCATGCCCGCCATGATGCCCATCTGCGCACCGAGCACGGTATAGGCCGACTGACGCAACTTCACTTGACCGGCAACCCGCGCATCCTGAGCGCTGACCGGCAAGGACAATCCGACGAGAGCAAGCGCCAAGGCGCCGCAAAGGAAACGATTCATCATGATGCACTCCTATGGACCAGAGGGTCCGCAACGTGGGGGATTTACTCACAAGCGGCGTGACGGTCGCAACCGCGAGTGCGGCGGAGTACACTGCGCGGCCTTTTTTGCCCGTTCAGGCTCCCCATGTCCACCGCTCGCACGATCCGCAACATCGCCATCATCGCCCACGTCGATCATGGCAAGACGACTTTGGTCGACTGCCTGCTCAAGCAATCGGGCACGTTTGCGGCTCACGAGCGCATTGGCGAGCGGGTCATGGACTCCAACGATCTCGAGCGCGAGCGCGGTATCACCATCCTCGCCAAGAACTGCGCCATCGAGTACCAGGGCACGCGCATCAACATCGTCGACACACCGGGTCACGCGGACTTTGGCGGTGAAGTCGAGCGCGTGCTGTCGATGGTCGACGGCGTACTGTTGCTGGTCGATGCCGTCGAAGGGCCGATGCCGCAAACCCGCTTCGTGACTCGCAAGGCGCTGGCGCTCGGGCACAAGGCCATTGTCGTGGTGAATAAGGTGGACCGCCCGGGCTCGCGCCCAAACTGGGTCATCGACCGAACCTTCGAACTGTTCGACAAGCTCGGCGCGACCGACGAGCAGCTCGACTTCCCCATCATCTACGCCTCGGCCTTGCAGGGCTGGGCCACCCCCGATCTGGCGCAGCCGGCGACGGACATGACGGCCCTCTACGAGGCCGTGCTCAAGCACGTTCCCCCGCCGCCCACCGAAATCGACGCGCCGCTGCAGCTGCAGATCTCGCAACTCGACTACCACCCGTATGTCGGTCGGATCGGCATCGGCCGCATTCGCCGCGGCACCCTCAAAAGCGGTCGCAACGTGGCGCTGCGTTGGGGTGATGAAGATCGAGGCGCCGGAAAGATCGGCCAGATCCTGAGTTTCCGCGGCTTGGAGCGCTTTCCGGTTGAGGAAGCCTCGGCCGGCGACATCGTCGCGGTCACCGGCATCGACGAGGTCAACATCGGTTTGACCCTCTGCGACCCTGAACAGGCGGAGGGCTTGGCACCGATCAAGATCGACGAGCCGACGCTGTCGATGACCTTCCAGGTCAACACCTCGCCGCTCGCCGGTCGAGAAGGCAAGTTCGTCACCAGCCGGCAGATTCGCGACCGGCTGATGCGGGAACTGCAGAGCAACGTCGCCCTGCGCGTTGAGGAAACGGCCGATGCCGACGTCTTTCGTGTCTCCGGCCGCGGCGAACTGCATCTCACCATTCTCGTGGAAAACATGCGCCGCGAGGGCTACGAGCTGGCGGTGGGTAAACCACAGGTACTGCGACGTGTGATCGATGGCGTCGTGCAGGAGCCCTTCGAAGCCCTGACCATCGACATCGACGAAGGTTTGCAGGGCGGTGTGATGTCCGAGCTCGGCACACGCCGCGGCGAGTTGCTCGACATGGTGGTCGAGGGTGACCCGACCGGGCGAGGGCTCGGGCGAGTGCGCCTCGAGTACCGCATCCCGGCACGCGGCCTGATCGGCTTCCAAGGCGAATTCCTTACCATGACCCGTGGCACGGGCCTGATTAGCCATATTTTTGATGGCTACGACGTCGTCAAGGGTGACATCCCCGAGCGCCACAATGG
>JBJTBK010000270.1:0-6578 GCA_046091245.1 Nevskiaceae bacterium
GACGAAGCTCTGGTCGCCGCGGCACGTCGCCGCCTGGCTGCGCTGCTGCACTGAGAAGTGCCACTGCCGACGCGGCAACAAGGCTACGGCCGACCTCGACTCACTCGTGCGCCTCGCGGCGCAGCCGGGCCGCCTCATCGGCGCCGAGATAGGCCTTGATCAGACGCCGCACAACGTACAGCAAGGGTATCAGCGCGATCGCCGCTAACATCTTGTACACGTAGTTGAACGTGCCGACTGCGAGAAACTGTGCCACGGGCCACTTCTGCGGGCCCAACACGAATGCAACGTAGAGCACCACAAAGCTGTCGATCAACTGCGACACCGCAGTAGAGCCGGTCGCCCGCAACCAGATGTGCCCTTCACCGGTGAGTCGACGAATGCGCTGGAATACCGTGACGTCTACCAACTGACCGATGAGAAACGCGATCAGCGAACCACCGATGATCCACAAGCCCTGACCAAAGACCTGGGCGTAGGCGTACTGGATGTCGGGCACGCCCAGTGAACGGTTGGCCTCGATCCAGAACCCCGCGGGCGCTAAACCAATGGCCAAGTACGCTCCGGCAAAGGCGTAGCAGATGAACAGCACGGCGGTCCAGGATATGAACCGTACGCCGCGTAGGCCGTAGTACTCGTTGATGATGTCCGTCATCACGAACACAAACGGCCAGAGCAGCACGCCAGCGGTGAAGTTCAATGTGCCGGAGACCCCGAGCAGCGACCACTCGAATGGCGCGATGCCGAGCGTGTCCTCCAGCGAGAAGATCTTCACGCCAACGAATTCGGCCATCAACGCGTTGGTGAGGAAAAACCCCGCCAGCGCGATGAACAGTCGATTAGCCCGGGACGCCGTGGTCGTCATTCCACTGACTCCGTTCAGTACGGCGTGCAGAAGCAGTGCGCGTACAAGCGATCGGCGACAGCCATGCGATTGAAACGCGCCACCTCACGCTCGACCGGGCCGAAGTCCCGGCGCACGCCCTGCGCGAGCGCCAACGTCGCGGGGTCCACACCCGACGCCCGAATCATCACGCCGGCGCCCCACACCTTGAAGTTGGCCAGCAACTCCTGTGCGAAGCTTTTCTTTGGCTCACGATAGTCGAGTTCGTACTTGCCTTCGGTGAGTTTGGCGCGCTTGGCTGCGGCGGCAATCGCCTCATCGAGCGAACCAAGGTTATCGACAAGACCCAATCGCTTGGCGTCACGCCCCGCCCACACTCGGCCTTGAGCGATGGCATCGACCTGATCGCGCGTCTTGCCACGACCGATCGCCACGCGCGCGAGGAAGTCCTCATAGCCCCGCTCGATGATCGACTGCAACAGCGTACCGGCCGCCGGCCCAATCGGTCGGTCGATGCGCAGTTCACCCGATAAAGGTGTCGTACCGACACCATCGACGCCGATGCCCAACTTGTCGAAGGTGCGGGGTGCCGTCGGGAACAGCCCAAAGATACCGATGGATCCAGTGATGGTGGCTGGGCTCGCCCAGATCTCATCTGCGGGGGCAGCGATGTAATAGCCGCCCGAGGCGGCCAGATCACCCATCGACACCACGACCGGCCGCTTGGTCTTTTTGAAAGCCAGCAGTTCGCGATGAATCTTCTCTGAGGCCGTGACGCTGCCTCCCGGGCTGTCAATACGCAGCACCAGCGCCTTGATGTCCTTGTCAAGGCGCGCCTCGCGGATCAGCTCCGCCATGTCATCGCCCGCGATGACGCCACCGCCACCACTGCCATCGACAATCTCGCCTGAGCCGATCAAAACGGCGACGCGCGCATCCGGATGACGCGAGATTTTATCCTCGGCGCGAACAACGCGAAGGTAATCTTTGAGCGACACCGATACGAAGCTGTCCTTCTCTTCGTCCTTAGACGAGAGCGCTTCAATACGCTTCTCGACTTCGAGCGGAGTTTTCAAGGCGGTAACCAACTTGGCGTCGAGCGCTACTTTGGCGATATCGCCCTTGGCAGTCTTGACGACCGGGGTCAGCGTGTCGACGTAGGTACGCAACGCTGCGGGCTCCATACCTCGCGCCTTACCCACTGCCGTCAGGTAGGTATCCCAGAGCGAATTGACGAATGCTTGGCTCGCCTCGCGATCCTCGAGCGACATATCGTCACGAATATAAGGTTCCACAGCACTCTTGTAGGTGCCGACACGGAAAACATTGACGTCGACTCCGAGCTTCTCAAGGACCGACTTGTAGTAGTTGCGATAACGCTCATAGCCTTCGAGGATGACCGCGCCCATCGGGTCGAGATAGATCTCATCTGCGTGCGCGGCGACGTAGTAACTATCGCGTGAATAACCCGTCGCATACGCAACGACCTTCTTACCCGACTTGCGGAAGTCACCGACCGCCCGCGCAAACTCATCAAGGGTCGGCTGCCCAGCACCGGTCATGGCATCGAAGTCCAGGACCAGCGTTTTGATGCGATCGTCATCACGCGCCGCCTCGATGGCGTCGGTGATGTCGCGCAGGGTGGTCTCGCCGCGGCCGAGGCCGCGCGCTTCGGCGATGGCGAGCTCGAGCGGATCGCCGGTAGGCTGCTCGACGATCTCGCCCTCAGGCTGGATCACGAGTGCCGCATCTTGCGGCAACTTCGGAATCGAGCCACTCATGGCGCCGACCACAAAGCCGAATATCACCAGCAGCAGCACGAGGTGCAGCACCTTGCGCAGGCTGTCTAGCCCCTTGAACACGAAACCGAAAAATTTGCGCATCGAGATAACCCTCGCCTAAACGTCGCGATTAAAAGAAATACGGTAGATCACGCCCGCCAGATCGTCCGACACCAGCATGGAACCATCCGGCAACGCCAGCAGGTCGACCGGTCGCCCAACGATCTTACCCTCGGGCGTCAGCCAGCCACCAATGAACTCCTCGTAGGCGACGGCGCGATTACCCTGCAGACGAACACGAGTGAGACGGTAGCCGGATTTCTCGCTGCGGTTCCACGACCCATGCTCGGCGATGATGGCATCGCCACTGCGATCGAAGAGCACACCGAGCGGTGCGACGTGGGCACCCAAAGATTGTACCGGGCGGGTAATCGCTTCGCACCGACCCTGCGCGCCAAACTCCGGATCGCGCACGTCGGCACCGTGACAGAACGGAAAGCCGAAATGCTCACCGGGCTTCGAGAGTCGATTGAGTTCGCAGGGCGGCACGTCATCACCCAACATGTCGCGCCCGTTATCGGTGAACCACAGTTCGCGGGTGCGCGGATGCCAAGTGAAACCAACCGAGTTACGCACACCGCGGGCCACGACCTCGCGGCCCGAGCCGTCCGGGTTCATGCGCACGATCGTTGCGTAACCTTCCTTGTCGCGATCACAGACGTTGCAGGGTGCGCCGATCGCCACGTAGAGCTTGTCATCGGGTCCGAAGGCCATGTACCGCCAGCCGTGATGGCGTTCAGCGGGCAAGGTGGTCACGATGACGGGCGCTGGCGGCGCTTGCAGGCGGTTATCGATGTCGTCGTAGCGCAGGATGCGATCAATTTCGGCTACGTAGAGCGAGCCCTTGCGATAGGCCACACCATTCGGGGTATTGAGGCCTGACGCGATGGTCAACACCTCGCGCGAGCCGTCGGCCCGCGTCTGCACGGCGTAGACGCGACCGCCCCCGGTGCGGGTGCCGACAAACACGGTACCGCGCGATGAGCGAGCCATCGAACGCGCGTTGGCCACCCCGTCGGCCCAGACCTCGATCTTGACGCCCGCGGCCAAACGCAACGTCGACAGATCCGGGGCTGCGGCAACCGCCGCGGCCGGCAGACCGACCGACAGACCAAAAAGAACCGATGAGGCCGACAGTGCGGCAAGAAACCGACCCATGTGCTTCCTTGTCAGGAACGAAGCATCCCGCTATGAGGATGCCAGAAAGTCTAGCAACGGGCCGATCGCGACGCCATGCGAGGCGATCAGCCTCGCATGGCGTGTGCAGCAGATGAACGGTCGATCAGACCTTTTCTTCGATACGGGCAGCCTTGCCCGACAGGTCGCGCAGGTAGTACAGCTTCGCCCGACGCACGTTGCCGCGACGCTTGATGCTGACGTCGGCAATGGTGGGGCTGTGCGACTGGAACGTGCGCTCGACGCCCTCACCGTGCGAAATCTTGCGGACGGTGAACGAGGAGTTAAAGCCACGGTTGCTCTTGGCGATCACCACGCCCTCGTAGGCCTGCACGCGCTCGCGGTCGCCTTCGACCACCTTGACGTTGACGACCACGGTGTCACCCGGCTTGAAATCCGGCAGTACGCGCGTGGCACGGCGCTTTTCCATTTCGGCAATCACGTTAGCCATTGTCTTTCACCTCTCGCTCGGCCAGATATTCCTGCAACAGCGCACTATCCTCTGCGGACAACGCGCGACCTGAACCCAGCGGCTGCAGCAATTCGGGTCGACGCACGAAGGTGCGTCCGACCGACTGCTTCAGTCGCCACCGCCGGATGAGCGCATGGTTTCCGCCCTGCAGCACTTCCGGCACTTTCCGACCTTCCCACTCCACCGGTCGCGTGTAATGCGGCCAATCGAGCCGACCGGCAGTGAAGGACTCCTCCTCGCTCGAGCGCTCATCGCCAAGCGCCCCGGGGAGCAACCGCACCACCGCGTCAATGATCGCCAGCGCCGCGAACTCGCCGCCCGAGAGGACAAAATCCCCGAGCGACACTTCGCGATCGATGCGCGAGTCGATCACCCGCTGGTCGAGCCCCTCAGAGCGACTCGCCACCAGCACCAACCCAGGCCCGGCTGCGAACTGTCGCGCCATGGCCTGATCAAACTTCTCGCCCTGCGCCGAGAGGTGAATCCGCGGCAGCCCCAGCGCCGCCACAGAATCGATCGCCGCCGCCCAAGGCACCGGTGTACCCACCATCCCTGGACCGCCCCCGTAGGGTCGATCGTCGACGGTACGATGCGCATCCGTCGCCCACTCGCGCGGGTCCACACACTCCACCGAGGCCAGACCGCGCTGCAAGGCACGACCCAAGACCCCATGCGCCACTGCCGACCGAACGAGTTCGGGAAACAGCGTGACCAGCGCGATTCGCACCGCCCCAGACCTCAAAAATCTGCCGGCCAATCGACAGTGACGCAGCGCGCGTCCGCATCGATCTGCCGAAGGTGCTGCGGCGTAACCGGCAACCAGCGTTCGCGATCACCGCGCACCACCATCACCGGGTTCGCCGGGAAGTCCTCGAACCGCTCGAGCACCCCCAACTCCACCCCTTCGAGGTTGCGTACCGCGTAGCCGACCAAGTCGATGCGGTAGTGCTCTCCCTCTGCCGCCGGCGGCAACGCCGCCCGCGGTACTTCAATCTTCAGACCCACGTGCTGCTCTGCAGCCTCGCGGGTCGTTACTCCTTCCAACCGCGCTTCGAGCCCCTGGCCAGTGACCCGGGTCTCGGCGCATTGGGCCGGCACCCGCCCCGTCGGACCCACCAACTGCCACCCTTCGTAATCGAATAGGGCCTCGGGGGGATCAGTCCAGGACTGCAGGTGCTGCCAGCCCTTCAAGCCCTTCGGGCGCCCGAGGCGCCCGAGCTCCACCCACTCCGCAGTCATGCGCGGCGGGTGTACGCGGGACTCAGGCTGCCGCCTGGGTCGCCTGCTTGCGGAAGTCGCTGACCAGCGTCTTCACGCGGTCAGACTGCTTGGCGCCCTTGCTCAGCCAGTAGTCGATACGCGCGAGGTCAAGCTTCAGCTTCGGCTCGCTCTTGCGCGCCACAGGGTTGAAAAAGCCCACGTTTTCGAGGCTCAAACCGCCCTGACGCTTGCGACTGTCAGTTACCACGACGTGGTAGAAAGGCGAATTTTTGGCACCGCGCCGGGTCAGTCGAATCGTCACCATAGGTCAACACGCTCTCGGTCTAAGGTCATCGCACCCCTAGCACCGAGCCGGGGGGCCGAAAAAGAGCGCGGAGTCTACAGAAATCAGGGACTTGATGGAAGGCCCGCGCCGCGCTCAGGGGCGCGGGAAACCCGGCGGCAGACCGCCGCCCTTTAGGCTGCCAAGCAGGCGCTTGAGTTTGCCGCCCTTCATGCTCTTCATCATGCGCTGCATATCCGCGAACTGCTTCAGCAGCCGGTTCACATCCTGCACCTGAGTACCGGACCCGGCCGCGCTCCGCCGCCGTCGCGAACCGTCGATCAGCTCGGGTTTACGCCGCTCCTTGTGCGTCATCGAGTTGATGATGGCGATCTGGCGTCGGACCTGGGCGTCACCCACCGCAGCCGGCATGGCGCCGCGGGCAAGCTGGGCCGGCAACTTGTCCATCAGCGCATCGAGCCCACCCATGCCTTGCAGTTGCTCGAGCTGGCCCTTCAGATCGTAGAAATCAAACCGCCCGCCCCCCACAACCTTGCGCGCGAGACGCTCGGCCTCAACCGCATCGACCTTGCCCTGTACCTGTTCAACGAGGGCTACGACATCGCCCATACCGAGGATGCGGCCGGCCATTCGCTCGGAGTCGAAGGGTTGCAGCGCATCGAGCTTCTCGCCGACGCCGACAAACACGATGGGCTTACCGGTGATCTGGCGAACCGACAGGGCTGCACCACCGCGCGCATC
>JBJTBK010000271.1:0-12865 GCA_046091245.1 Nevskiaceae bacterium
GCTGAGGGCGGCGACCTTACTGAAGCGATCGCTTCAGCCGATCACGGCCCCCGCTTTCACGAGGGCCCACACCGCCGTACCGGGCGCCGAGTGCAGCGCTTGCAGCGCGCGCCGCGTGACCCGGGCGAGCAATGCGCTGCCTCCGCAGTCGAGCCTCACTAACACCTGCGAGGGATGATCGTCGGCGATCACAGCCGTGATCACGGCACGCAACTGGTTTTGGATACTCGAATCACGCGGCTCACTGATGGCGAGACTCACGTCGCGGGCCAATACCCGCAGCCGAACCGATCGTCCCGCCTGCCAGCCTTGATCGCGTACCCATAGCGAACCACCGAGAAAATCGACGCGCGATAACTGCCACATCTCATCGCGCAACGCGATCTGACCCGCGAGCAACACGCCAGCCTCTTCGCCGACGATGCTCGGGTTGTCCACACTCGCCAGCACTTCACCGGCGGGGCCACTCGCCTTGACGCGTCCTTTCTCAAGCACCAATAAATGGTCTGCGAGGCGTGCGACCTCCTCCATTGAATGCGTGACGTACAACAACGGCAACGCAATCTCGTCCCGCAGTCGCTCCAGCCAAGGCAGGATGTCGCGTCGTCGTGCGGCATCGAGTGATGCAAGCGGCTCATCGAGGAGCAGCAAACGCGGCTGACTTGCGAGCGCGCGCGCAATCGCGACGCGTTGTCGCTCGCCGCCTGACAACCCCTGCGGCATGCGCTGCAACAAGCTGCCGATACCCAAGAGCTCGATCGCCGCAGTCAGCGTCGACGCGTGAGCTGGCACAGCAGATCGACGCACGCCATAGTCGAGATTGCCCTGCACATCGAAATGCTCGAACAGACTCGCCTCCTGAAACACATACCCGAGGCGGCGCTGCCAGGTCGGCACGAGCCACCGCCGCGCCGAGTCCTGCCACACCGTCTCGCCCAGCGACACGCGCCCCTCGGCTTCAGTCTCGAGCCCCGCAACGCAGCGCAGCAGCGTCGTCTTGCCCGAGCCCGAGGCGCCAAACACCGCCGTGATGCCGCGCGCGGACAGCGCGGTGTCGATCTCTAGCGAAAAATCTCCCAGCTGAAGTTTCAGCTGCAGCGATAACCCTTCGTCGACAGAGCGCGTCATAGGAGTCGCCCTGCGCGCGAGCGAATCGACGAGAGCAGAAAGAGCACCGCGAAGGAGAATACGACCATCAGCGCGGCGAGCCAGTGCGCTTCGCTGTAGCGCATGGCTTCAACATAACCGTAGATCTGCGTTGAGATCACGCGGGTCTCGCCCGGAATATTGCCGCCGATCATCAGCACGACACCGAACTCACCGACAGTGTGCGAGAACCCCAGCACTGCCGCGCTGATCAGTCCGGGGCGCGCATGCGGCAGCGCCACGCTAAAGAAGGCATCAAAGGGTCGTGCACCCAGCGTCGCTGCCACCTCCATCGGCCGCGGCCCCATGCCTTCGAAAGCTCGCTGGGTGGGCAGCACAGCAAAGGGCAAAGAAAAGATCACTGAGCCGATGACCAGCCCGGTAAAGGTAAACGACAACACCCCAAGCCCCAACGCCTCGGTCAGACGGCCGAGCGGCCCGTCCGGGCCCATCAGCACCAGCAGATAGAAGCCAAGCACTGTAGGCGGCAACACCAGCGGCAAGGTCACAAGCGCCGCCACCGGCGATCGCCATCTCGAGGGCGTGCGGGCCAGCCACCATGCAATCGGTGTCGCGATGATCAGCAAAATCAGCGTGCTCAAAGTCGCCAACTGCAGCGTCAAGATGACCGCGCTGTAGACCGACTCCTCGCTGCCGAAGCCCGTCGGGCTCACGTTCCCTCCGCCGAGTCGGAACCCGCAGCAGAGAATTCGTAACCGAACGACTGCATCACCTCTCGCGCCTCCTGACTGCGTAGATACGCAAGCAAGGCGAGCGCCGCGGCGTTGTCGCGCCCGCGTTGTAACAACACGGCATCCTGCGCGATGGGCGAATGCCATTGCCGCGGCACGATCCACGACGAACCCTGATTGATGCGACCCCCGATCATCACCTGCGACATCGCCACAAACCCGAGCTGCGCATTGCCCGACGCCACGAACTGGTAGGTCTGCGCGATGTTCTCGCCCTGCACCCGGCGGCTGCGCGTCGCCTCCTGCAGACCGAGCCGCTCCAGAGTCTCCATCGCCGCCTTGCCATACGGCGCGAGCGCAGGGTTCGCCACCGCCAGCCGTTGCCAGTCGTTGCGTCGCAACACTTCGCCTGCGGCATCGACCCTGCCGGGGTCGCGACTCCAGAGCACGAGTCGACCCTGTGCATAGGTGAAGCGGGTTCCCGACACGCCGAGTCCCGCCTGCAGCAAGGCCGTAGGGGCGGCCGCATCGCCCGCGATGAACATATCGAACGGTGCGCCGTGCCGAATCTGCGCCTGTAGAGCACCCGTGGAACCCAAGGCCACGATCACTTGATGGCCCGAAGCGCGCTCAAACATCGCGGAAAGCTGCGCCATTGGCCGGGCGAAGTTGGCGGCCACGGCTACCCGCACCTCGGTCGCCGAGAGCATCGGCGCCCACAACAGGCCAACGAACAGCGCCCACCAGCCACGAACCCGCGACATTCCGAATACTCTCCTGAATCCAGTGATTTTCATCCCAGTCGCGACTTGTTATAGTCATATAACAAATTGATGACTGACCCGATCGGAGGATCGACCATGACGCAATCCCTCAACCGTGCCACGTTGACTGCCGTCAGCGCAGCCGTTGCTGCCATTCTGACGGTTCCGCCCGCCGCCGCACAGGGCGCCGGCGCCGAGGACTCTCTCGAACTACAGGAAATCGTGGTGACCGCCCGCAAACGCGAGGAGTCGCTGCAGGACGTGCCGCTCACCGTGACCGCCGTGTCCGGTGCAGCCATCGAACAGCTGGGTATTCGCGACTCAAGAGACCTCGCGCTCTACGTCCCGGGATTTTCGAATATCGCGTCTTTCGGACGTAACTCTTCAGAACGGCCGACGATCCGCGGTCAGTCCAATATTCTCGGCGCACCCAATGCGTCGTACTTCGTTGACGGTGTGTACTTATCTGGAAGCGCGACCAACACGGAAACCGCAAATCTGGAGCGGATCGAGGTCATCAAAGGACCTCAAGCCGCACTGTATGGGCGCGCTACCTTCGCCGGGGCAATCAATTACGTGACTAAACGCCCATCTAAAGAATTTGAGGGCAGCCTCACGGCGACCGTAGCCGATTTCGAGCAGCGCGACGTATCGGGCTGGATATCTGGCCCAGTAGTCGATGGTCAGCTGTATTTTTATCTCGCTGCGACTCACAACGAGATCGGTGGTTTCTACGACAACCCGCTCGACCAACGCGACGATCTTGGCGCCGAACGCACCGACGCCCTAACGGCAAAGCTTCTGTGGACGCCTAACGACGCCCTCGAGGTAACCGGCCTCTTGAGCTGGTCGGAGGACGACGATGCGCCGCCGGCCTTAGGGCTGCAGAGCCGAACGCGCAACAACTGCCAGTTGGCCGACCCAGTGCTGCGTCCGCGCTCGCGAGGTTACTACTGCGGTGTCGCGCTTCCAATTCAGGATCTCTCTGTCAAACAACTGACGGCACAGATGCCTAACCCAGGCAACCAACGCGAGCGCACCCGCGCTGCCTTGACGGCCTCACTCGACTTCGGCGACGGTTACCAACTGGTCTCCACAAGCGCGTACAGCGAAGAAGATTACGAAGTCCAGATCGACGTCTCGTATGGCGGCTACGTGGTCGGACGTCTATCGCCGTCTGATGTACCGGCGGCCGCCTCCTCCCTGGCTGCCCAATTCTCTAATGACGGCGCTTTTCAACGAATCAGTGGCGAGACGCGGGCGGACTTCTCCCAAGAACTGCGCCTGAGCTCTCCCGTAGACCGCAACTTGCGCTGGTCGCTGGGCGGCTATTACTTCTCGGCGAACGATGACTCAATCCGCGACGACAAAATTTACCCGAACGGCGGACTGATTGTGCCGAACGGGACGTCCTCGCTGACCTACCGCGACATTAGTAACAAGGCGTGGTTTGGTAGCGTCGAGTACGATTTGACTGAGCGGCTGACCCTGACGGCCGAAGTTCGTCAGGCGGAGGAAGAAGTCGATCAACAGTCCTACGCTTTTCCGACCAACGGCACGGCACGAACGGCGAGCGCACCACTCGCAGCCAGCTTCAAGAGCACCACGCCGCGCGTCACGGCACGCTACAAATGGAACGACGATCTGACATTCTTTGCCAATTACGCCGAAGGGACCAAACCCGGCGGATTCAACAGCGGTACAGCCATTCAGTTGCTGATTGCGCAGGGCTTGCCTGTTGAAATCAAGGAAGAAGAGTCCGAGGTCTTCGAAATCGGCGCTAAGTTTAGTCTTGGATCGCGTCTGAGCGCCTCCATAACGGCCTACGACATCAGTTTGCTGAATCAACAGCTCACGCAAAACATCGTGGGCGCGGTTGGCAACAGCATCATTGCGACATCCTTCGTAGAGAACTCCGGTAAAACGAGTTCTCGCGGTATCGAGCTCGAGATGACTGCACGACTGGCTCGCGGTTTTGACGTCAGCATTGGCGGCTCGCTCATCGACGCCACATTTGACGCGTACATCAACGCGGATCAGGCCACGTTGTACAGCAACCGCACAACTGCAAACCTGACGGCGATCTCAGCCACGAACCCGACCGGTTGCGGCACGCTCGGCGCCACCGCCGCTGCGAACGCCGCCGCATGCGCCGCTCTCGTCGCGTTAGACAACGCCCAATTCGGCAATGTCGCGGGACAGCGCACGCCGCGATCGCCGAAGTGGAACGCCTACGTAGTCACGCGCTATACGCGCCCTTTAACCGAGACAATGTCCCTGGTGGTAGGCGTCGACGTCACCGCTGAAGGCTCGAAGTTTGCGCAGGTGCACACCCTGATCGAAACGGGCAGCCGACGGTACTTGAACGCCCGCATTGGCTTGGAAACCGACACTTGGAATGTCGCGCTCTGGGGTCGCAATCTCAACGATGACGACACTGCACTCGACATCCTTCGCTACATCGATGGCCAGGGCATCCCGTCGTATTTCGGTGGCTTTGCGACCCGCGGCTTTGCGATTTCGCTGCCGCGACCGCGGCAAGTGGGACTCACGGCGAGCTACAAGTTCTAAGCTAAGTCGTTCGCGTAGACACAGAAAAGGGGCCTCAGGCCCCTTTTTTGTTGGGCGCTGTATTCATTGGTGTCGGCGCGACCTGCTAAAATCATTGGCGTCATGGAAGACCCTACTACCAACTCTCAAAACATGCATGCCCGCGGCTGGCTTTCGCGCACTCTCGATGTCGTCGAACGGGTAGGAAATCGCCTGCTGGACCCGGCCGTGTTGTTGCTCGCCCGGATGGTGGTGGGCTGGTTCGTGGGCAGCCGGCTGTCGGGCGTGAGCTTCACGGAAATTGACCCTCGTAGTGGCAAACCCCTCGAGATCCGCAACCTGCTGGCCGGCGAGTCTTTGACGGCTTTCATGGCGACGATGGTAGCCACGTTCACGAATTTCCCCCCACTCGGTGTGGTCCTCGTCGCCATGTTGGGGTGGGGGTGGCCGAGCTCACAGGGTTCATCAACGCCATGTTGCGCGCTGCCATGGCGGTCACACCGCGACAGTTGCTCACCCCCGCGCTCATCGCGGTGGGCATCCTCAGTCACGTCGCGGTCGATGCAGGGTATGTGCTGGTCATCCCGCTCGGAGCGGTGATTTTCTACGCGGCCGGTCGGCACCCGCTCGCCGGTATCGCCGCCGCGTTCGCCGGCGTCTCAGGGGGATTCAGCGCCACGCTCGGAGTTCCCTCCAGCCTCGATCCGCTGCTCGCAGGCCTCACTCAAACGGCAGCACAACTGGTTGATACCTCAGTCGTCATCAACCCCCTCAATAATTTCTACTTCACCACCGCCTCGGCAGTGCTGATCGTGCTCGTGGGCTGGGCGCTGACGGATCTTGTCATCGAACCGCGCCTGCGTGGTACACCAATCGATGGTGATCCGAGCAACCTGCCCACGCAGGAGCCGCTGCAGGCGAAAGAGCGCACAGGTCTGCGCATCGCCTTCCTTGTCATGCTGCTGGCCATCAGCGCTTTTGCCATGACGCTGCTCGGTGACAACACACCTTGGGCGGCTTCGCCCAACGCAGACGGCGAGCGCCTGCTGCTCACAGCCGGGGCGCCGCTGATGCAGTCGATCGTGCCACTCAACTCTTTGGATTCCTGTTGCCCGGCATCGCCTACGGGGTTGCTGCCGGTACCATCAAGACCCATCGAGATGTCATCGCCGGCATGACCAAAGCCATGTCGGGCATGGGTTACTACATCGTCATGGCGTTTTTCTGTGCGCAATTCATCTACGCGCTCGGGCAATCCAATCTCGGCGCCCTGATCGCCCTCAAAGGTGCCAATGCATTGCGCGATGCCGCGCTACCGCTCGGCGTGACCCTGGGTGGCATCATCCTGCTCACCAGCCTCGTTAACTTGCTCATCGGCTCGGCCTCGGCCAAGTGGGCTTTGATCGGCTCGATCATGGTGCCCATGCTCATGCAACTTGGTGTTTCACCAGATCTCACTCAAGCGGCCTATCGCGTCGGCGACAGCTCGACCAACATCATCGCTCCGCTGCTGCCGTACTTTCCGTTGATCGTGGTGTTTTGCCGGCGCTACGTCCAACGCACCGGCATCGGCACCTTGGTGGCGTTGATGCTGCCCTACTCCATCACCTTCATCGTCAGCTGGACTGCGTTCCTGCTGTTGTTCTGGGCAATGGAGTTGCCTCTCGGTGTGGGCTCGAGCTACGAGTACACGCCCAGCGCAGAGCGCTAAGTCGCGAGCGCCGACGTTCGCAGGCTTGCGATATACTGACGGCACTTCTGTGAAGTGCGGGTAGCACTTCGAGTTGCCTCATGAGGTCCGCCTCCCCCCGGTCCGTCACTCCCGCGCTGGTCATCGGCGCGATTGGAAGTGTGTTCGGTGATGTCGGAACAAGCCCGCTCTACGCCCTTCGCGCCGTCATGCAGACGGGCCTTAATCCGTTATTGCTTCCCGATGTGCTCGGGGTTCTATCGCTGATTTTTTGGGCAATCGCCCTTGTGGTTGGCCTGAAGTACGTCGCGATCGTGCTGCGTGCGGACAACGACGGCGAAGGGGGCGTGTTGGCCTTGACGCAGCTCGCGCTAGCGCGAACCCACTTCAACATCGCCGGGACGCTCTCGGCGATGGGGCTGATCGGCTGCGCACTGTTTTTCGGCGATGGGGTCATCACCCCCGCGATCTCGGTGCTGAGTGCCGTGGAGGGTCTGGAACTCGTAGCGCCCTCGTTCGAAGGGGTGGTTGTCCCACTGGCGCTCGGCATCCTGCTCGCGCTGTTCGTCATCCAGAAAAAAGGTACGACGCGCATCGGCCGCGCATTCGGCCCGATCATGGTGACCTGGTTTCTGGTGCTGGCGGCACTCGGCGCCCACTCCATCCTGCAGACTCCCGAAGTATTGGTGGCGATCAACCCTCGCTACGCGCTGGAGTTGCTGTACCAACACCCGCTCGTGGCACTCGCCATTTTTGGTGCGGCATTTCTTTGTGTCACAGGGGGCGAAGCGCTGTACGCCGATCTTGGGCACTTTGGTCGCAAGGCCATCACCCGAGGTTGGTTACTACTGGTGTGGCCGGCCCTGCTGCTGAACTATTTTGGTCAAGGCGCGCTGCTGCTGCGTGATGCTACCGCGATCCAAAATCCGTTTTTCCTGCTCGCTCCGCGCGAATTGCTGCTGCCGCTCGTTTGCCTTGCGACGGCGGCCACGGTCATCGCCTCTCAGGCCGTGATCTCAGGGGTGTTCTCGATCACTCGGCAATGTGAGCAACTGGGCCTGTTGCCTCGAATGCGCATCGTGCACTCCTCCGAGCAAGCGATCGGTCAAGTGTACGTGCCCTTCATCAACTGGATGCTGTGCCTGACCACGCTGATGCTGGTTATCGGCTTCGGCTCTTCCTCTGCGCTCGCCGGAGCCTACGGAGTCGGCGTGTCGATCACCATGGCGCTCGACTCCATCCTCATGTTCGCCTTGCTGCTCTCCACCACTCCGCGATACCGCTCAGCATTGATGGCCGTCATCGTGTTCGTACTGCTCATTGAGCTCGGGTTCATCGCCGGCAATCTGCTCAAGCTGCCCGATGGAGGCTGGGTCCCGCTGGCACTCGGCCTGTTGCTGTTTTTCGTCATGGCGACATGGCGTCAGGGTCGCAGCGTGCTCGCTGCCAAGGTTCGACGCGACGATTTCACATTGCCGGAATTCCAGCGTCTGATCGACCAGATCGAGCCCGCCATGGTCGAGAAGACGGCGGTGTACCTCGCCAGTGATTCGACGTTGGTCCCCCGCGCACTTGTGCGCAACGTCCAGCTAAACCGCGTGTTACACGCCCAGACCGTATTGTTGACGGTACAGACTGCGACATCACCCCGCGTACTGGCGGGTTCGCGTACACGCGTTCAGGAACTGTTACCCGGTGTCTATCGCATCGTCTGCACAGTGGGCTTCATGGATCATGTCGATGTTCCGGCGCTAATGCAGGAAGCCCGGCGACATTTCAAGGATCTCGAGCTTAAGGGTGCCCTTTATATCGTAGGCCGCGACGATATCGTCACGTCGCGTCGTCCGGGGATGACGCGCATTCAGAAAGCGCTGTTCGCGTTCATGTCACGCAATGCCGAGTTAGCGGGAAGTCACTTCGGCATCCCCGCGGAACGTATACTGGAGTCCGGGCGGCAAGTAGAGATCTGACTCATGAGCACTCGTCGGCAGCGGTCTGCAGCATCGTGGTGGATCTCTGGCCTGGTTGCCATCGCCGCGGCAACGCTCAGCGCCGACGAGCCGATAGTTCGTACGACCACCGGCACAGTTCAAGGCATCCAAGAGCCCGACGGGACCTGGGCGTTCAAAGGCCTGCGATATGCGCAGGCACCGATCGGCCGGCGGCGGTGGCAGGCGCCGCAACCGGCCCGTGCCAGCAAAGAAACCACGTCTGCCACAGCCTTTGCTGCGGCCTGTCTGCAACCCGGCGCCCCCTCTGCGCCCATGCCCCAGACCAGCGAGGACTGCCTGTTCCTCAACGTCTGGACGAACAGCCTCGAGCGCAGTGCGAAGCGACCCGTCATGGTGTGGATTCACGGCGGTGGGTTTCGCTCAGGGTCGGGGAATATCCCCGGCGAGATCCTCGCACGCGACGGCGTAGTGGTGGTATCGATCAACTATCGACTGGGCCCGCTCGGCTTTATCGCCCACCCCGACCTCCCGGGTGACGGCGCGAATTTCGGCCTGCTCGACATGGTCGCGGCGCTCAAGTGGGTGCAAAACAATGCGCGTGCCTTCGGCGGTGACCCGCAGAACGTGACGATCTTCGGCGTGTCAGCGGGCGGACAGGCGGTCGCCCTGTTGATGGCGAGTCCGCGTGCAGCGGGCCTCTTTCATAAAGCGATCGCCCAGTCCGCTTATGCCACCTGGGCGCTACCACGCAGCCGCAGCGCGCCTTCCCCTGCCCCGCGAGGGCAGGACCTCGGCGCCATCGACTCGGCGGAGACTCTGGGCCAGCAACTGATCGCACGCGCCAAGGCCAACAGCAGCTCGCCAGCTAAAACCCAAGTTTCCGACCTCCGCAGCCTTGATGGGCAAGCACTCGTCGATGCCGTGCAGGGGTTTCAGTTGCCGATCGTCGATGGCAGCACACTGCCCGATGAACCCGCGATCGTGTTTGCGCGAGGGCAACACGCCAAGGTGCCGCTGCTGACGGGCGGCAACAGCTACGAGGGCTCGGTGATGCCCGAGTCGCGCATCAGCATCGAAGAATTCACGACGATGCTGGGGGATGACTTTGCAGCGCTGCGCCAGGCCTATGCCAGCGATTTCACGCTCGACCCGGCTCTCGGGGTGCGCCGGATGTTCGGTGACTACCGTTATTTGCTCTCTGCGAGTCTGCTGGCGCACGCCAACACCCGCGTTAACCAAAAGACGTGGTTGTATTACGTCGATCTCGCCCCCGAACAACGCCGCCCGCAGTGGCCGGGCACACCGCACGGCTACGACTCTTCGCTATTGTTCGACTCCTATGCCAAGGCGCCGGACGCCACGCGCCAACTCGGCGAGCGCCTGCGTCGGCACTGGCTGGCGTTCGCGCGCAGTGGTGATCCGACCATACCCGGCGTGGCGCCATGGCAGGCCACGGCGGTCGATGCGAATCGGTGGCGGGTCTTCGGTAACCCCGACACGATGCAAAGCGATATACTCGCGGCGAAGCTCGAACTGATGACCGCGCGCTACCGCAAGCGACTACCTCAATGAACTCAGCCGCACGAACTGCAGGTGATGCGTTCGCGAGATGCCGCTGGCGCAGTCCCTTGGGGACCATACTGCTCGAAGCGAGCGCGCGTGGGCTGCGCGGCGTGTGGTTCGAAGGTCAGAAACACGGCCCCGACGCCTCTCACTGGCCGAGCCGATCCTCCGATCCAGTGATTCGACAAGCGATCGAGGAGTTACAAGAATACTTTGCCGGGCAGCGCAAACGTTTCGATACACCCATCGATTCGACGCTAGGCACTGAGTTTCAACGGGCCGTCTGGAAAGCCCTGCGACGCATTCCTTCAGGTCGTACAACCACGTATGGCGAGCTTGCACGCCGTATTGGGCGACCCACAGCCGTGCGCGCGGTCGCATCCGCTATCGGCCGAAACCCCGTGAGCATCATGGTGCCCTGCCATCGGATCATCGGCAGCGACGGATCTCTGACTGGCTACGCCGGAGGCCTCGAGCGCAAAGCGTCGTTACTCTCACTCGAGCAATCGGCGAGGCAATGATCGTTCGGTGCGTGATCACCGAGGTGCCAGAGACACCACATCAACCCACGCCCCATCGGGGCTCTCGATTACGCAGCCGTTGAGGCGACCGTAGGGTTGAACCTCGGCCGTGTAGCCGCTTCGAACCTTGCCCACAGTACGACCCTGCAAGGCCGCGCATCGCGCCGCAGCATCCACGACGAACAGCCGAACCATGAAGAGTCCGAGATTAGGCGGCGCGCTGTCGGTGTTGAAGCGTCGACCGACGACACCGCGAAAGGCAATCGAGGCGATCGTCCCCTCGTCCCGACCCGCAGCCTGGTGCCAGTCCACGATGCGCGTCATGCTCGGAGTGTGATCGTGCGGCAGACCAAAGAGATTCATGCCGGGCGGGGCTGCGGGACCGTCGTATTGCAAACGCACCTTGATACCGAGGTCACCTTCGAAAAACTGTCGCGCTTTGGCCGTGTCGGCTACCGTGGCAAAGACGGTCACGGGCCGCGAGATACGCGAGCCCCAATTCCAACCCTCCAGAGGCGGAGACACCCGCTCGAGCAAGCCAAGCACAAAACCATCCGGCCCCACCAACATCGCCTCGCGTACGCGGAACGGTGGCACATCGAAACTCACCGGATCGCTGAAACCCTGCCAACCCTGGCGCTGCAATCCATCAAAGGCCTCGGCAATATTGACCACACGCACGTTGACGCCAGCCCAGCCGCCACTTTCCCAGGGCAAGGCCGACGAGCGGATCCGCCGCGCAGCACCCGCACCCTGCAGTTCCACTAATCGCACTCGTCCGCGCTCCGTTCCCGGTTCAGCCAACAGCGCCTCGCGCGCGCTGACCGTGCGCGGCAAACCCCAACTGGCCAGTACCGCAGGATCGACACGGCCGCGTGAGAGTTCCCGCCAACCCGTTGCCGCGGTGAACTGACTCACCCGTTTTTCGAGATCGATGACTGCGACCACGACTTCGGCGAAGCCATCATCAGTGGGCACACCAGGCGGGATCTTGGACAGCAGCGCTGGACTGACTGCAAGCATGGCGAGCGCCACCACACGACTCAGCACGTACCGCATTCTTTGGGATGTCTGTTTCATCGTAACCTTGCCTCCGCTTGTACCCGCTCTCACCCTGCCGTCATGCCACCATCAATCGGAATCACCGCCCCGCTCACATAGGACGAAGCATCCGACATCAACCAGGCGATGGTCGCCGCGATCTCCTCGCCGCGACCGATACGCCGCAATGGCACACGGCTCGAGAGAGCCTCCGCCTGCACACCGAGTTTGGTCATCCACGCCTCGGTACCAATGAAGCCCGGCGCGATCACATTGACTCGAACTCCAAACGGACCGGCCTCTTGCGCTGCGACTTGCGCGAGCATGATGCCGCCTGCCTTAGCTGCGCTGTAGGCGCCAATGCCTGCTGCACCGCGCAGCCCGCTGACGGCGGCGTTGATCACGAGGCTACCGCCGCCCGCTCGTTTCAAGGCGGGCACGACTGCGCTGATCGCGTTAAACACACCGCCCATGTTGAGCGCCACCGCCGCCGCAAAATCCTGCTGCGCTATGCCGTCGAGTGGCCCGGCCCCGAGGATCTTGCCCGCATTGGCCAGCGCGGCGTGGATATGACCGTAGTGGGTTTCGACCGCCGTCACACACCGCACGACACTCGCGTGATCAGTGACGTCGACTTCGAACGCCCGAGCTCCCGCACCGATCTCAGCCGCCACCCTCGCGCAAGCCTCGAGGTCACGCGAAGCCACGGCAACAGCCCAGCCCGCGGCCGCGAGCGCACGCGCGGCGTCGCGCCCCAAGCCGCGACTGCCGCCCAAAATCAACGCCGCCTTCAGGGCCATAGGCCACTCCGTTTCGCTACGCTACGCGGGCTGATTATCTACCTGACGTGCCGACAGAAACAAGATGGCCCAAGGCCGTACGCGCCGCTGGATCGTCTGGTCCACCGTCCCCTGGATGTTAACCCAAGCGCTGTGGGGCCGCCGGC
>JBJTBK010000272.1:0-7723 GCA_046091245.1 Nevskiaceae bacterium
TGCGCATGCTGCACGCCGGGCTGCGCGATGGTGAGGGCTTCGAGAAGCGCTATCTCGTGCTGGCCCGCGGCAGCTGGCAGCTCGGCAAGAAGCGCATCGATGCGCCGCTGCGCACCGATTTTCGAGTGGGTGGTGAGCGTACGGTCAAAGTCATGGCGGGTGGCAAGGCCGCGACCAGCGACTTTCACCCGGTTCAGGCCTTTGGCCGCATCGCCAGTTTGCTGGAGGTATCGATACTCACCGGTCGGACACACCAGATCCGCGTGCACGCGGCCTACGCGGGTCACCCGGTCGCAGGGGACCCGAAGTACGGCGATGCAGAGTTCAATGAACAGATGCGCGAGTTCGGTCTCGAACGCATGTTCCTGCACGCCTCGAGTCTGTCATTCACGTGGCCGGATCGCGGCACGGAAGTCAGTGTGAATGCGCCGCTGCCGAGTGAGTTGGCTCGCGTGATCGACCGACTCGCTCACGCTAAAAAGCCGCCGCCGCTCAGACCGTCGCGTTGGAAGACTCGGGAGCGCTGCCGGCTCGCAGGCAGCGCGCCAGCCAGATGAGCGGCAGACCGATGATCGCCGTCGTGTCATCGCTCGCCATGCGCTCGAGCAGGCTGATGCCGAGCCCCTCGCACTTGAAGCCACCGGCGCAATCCGTGGCAGGCTCCGCGGCCACGTAGGCGGCGATCTCCGCGGCAGTGAGGCGGCGAAACTCGCAGTGGGTCTCATCCACATGCTGTTGCCACAAGCCTGCCTCGAGGCCGACTACCGCGACGGCGGTGAAGAAGGTGACGCGCTGCCCAGACAGTCGCCCCAGCATCTCGGCTTGGGCAGTGGCTGAGGCGGGTTTGCCGAGGCACTCCTCGCCCAAGGCACAGACCTGATCCGAGCCGATCACGATGGCTCGGGGTTCGTCATGGGCGAGGGTTTTCGCTTTGGCGAGGGCGAGGCGGGCGGCCAGCACTCGCGGCGACTCGCCGGGAAGGGGGGCCTCGTCGATCTGTGGGGCGCGCCACTCGAACGGGTGACCGAGTCGGCTGAGCAGTTCGCGACGGTACTTCGAACTCGAGGCCAGCCAGAGCGGGCGGTTGAGGAGAAACAAAGGCTTACCAGACACTTGCTTTGACTCGAGGGGGGGTGGCCCCTATTATACGCGCCCCATGCCGGCCGACTGGACACGACCTGTTGATGTCGAACGTCTGGCCGACGTGGGTGAGTCGCGTGAGGGTGATGTTGCGCTGGCCAGTTTGCCACGGCTCGCCACCGACCTCGCGCGCAGCGAAGGCCAGGCCCACGCACGCATCGATTTTGCGCGCGAGCGAGGCCAGCCGGTGGCGCGGATCAGTGTGCAAGCGCGAGTACCGTTGCGCTGTCAGCGCTGTCTGCAGCCGGTGTGGATCGACTGCGATACGCACTCGACGCTGTGGTTGGTCACCGATCCGGCCAAAGCTGAGGTTGGCGAGGGCAACGAGATGGGGCTCGAACCCACGCTCGCGGCCGAAGGGCGAGTTGCGCTGAGCGAACTCGTCGAGGAAGAGTTGTTGCTCGCGATGCCGTTGGTGCCGCGGCACGAAGATGTCCGCGAGTGCGGATTGGTGGTTGAAACTGCCGCTCCGCAGCGGGATGTCGAGGCTGCACAACTGCCGTTTGCGGGGCTGGGCGAGCTCCTGAAACGCGGTCAGTGAGACAGTTCGCCCGAACAAAGAATTAGTCAGGAGTCCGAGATGCCAGTCCAGAAAAGTCGCCGAACGCCGTCCACCCGCGGCAAGCGCCGGGTGCACGATCGCCTCGCCAAGCCCGCCCTGTCGGTTGATCCGCAGTCGGGTGAGACCCATTTCCGTCATCGCATCACGCCGGACGGTTTCTACCGTGGCAAGCGCGTGATCGAGAAGCCGGCCGACGAAGAAGCCGCGAGCTGAACGGTGCGCGGCGCGCTCGGCGCCGCCGGCTCCCTCAGGGAGCAGCGATCATGACCACCCTCGCGCTCGATGTGATGAGCGGCGACCTCGGTGCGCAGGAATGTGTGCCCGCGGCGCTGCTTGCGCTAGCGAGTGACACCTTATTGCAGTTGTCGCTGGTCGGTGATGCGGACCTCATTGAGCGTACGCTCACCGCCGAAGGCTGCAGGCCTGCGCTGCGAGAGCGGCTGCAGATCGTGCCTGCGAGCGAAGTCATCCTGATGACCGATGCGCCACGCGAGGCCATTCGTCGCAAGAAACAGTCCTCCATGCGTATCGCCGTCGATCTCGTGCAGGAGGGGCGCGCGGACGCTGCGGTGAGTGCCGGCAACACCGGTGCGCTGACCGCGATCGCGCACTTCGTGCTCAAGTGTCTGCCCGACGTCGAGCGGGCGCCGATCATGTCGGCGGTGCCTAATGCGATCGGCCATACCCATCTGCTTGACCTTGGCGCCAACGTGCGTGCCACGCCGCTGCAACTTGAACAGTTCGCCGTGATGGGCGCCATCGTTGCGCGCGACGTGCACGACATTGCTCGGCCGCGGGTGGGTTTGCTGAATATTGGCTCCGAGGAGAGCAAGGGACACGATCTCGTACAGGAAGCCCATGGGCGTCTGCGCGCGCGGGCCGCTGGGGGCGAAGGCCCGGTGTTCGACTACCGCGGCTTCGTTGAAGGCCAGGATGTTTTCACAGGCGAAGTGGATGTTGTCGTCACCGACGGATTCACCGGCAACGTGGCATTGAAGACCATGGAGGGCGTGGCCGGCCTGATCAGCGGCCGCCTGCGTCGGGAGTTCACTTCGAGTGTCAGCGCGAAACTCGCCGGGCTTATTGCTCAGCCGGTGCTACGCCGGGTGTCGAGTTCGCTCGACCCACGACAGTACAACGGTGCGGTCATGGTGGGTCTGCGGCGCATCGTGGTAAAAAGTCACGGCAGTGCCGATCGGGTCGCGCTCGCTCGCGCCGTCGCCAGTGCCGCAACTGCCGTGCGGCGGCAGCTGATCGAGCACGTGAGCCTCGCCTTGGCCTCGGGAGAGAGACTTTGAAGTTGATGTATTCGCAGATTGCCGGCACGGGCAGTTACCTGCCCGAGAAAGTGCTGACGAATCACGATCTCGAGAAGATGTTCGAGACCTCGGATGAGTGGATTCGCGAACGCACCGGCATACGCCAGCGGCACATCGCCGCGGAGGGGCAGACGACGGTTGATCTGGGTCTCGAGGCGGCGCGCCGGGCCATGCAGGCCGCGGGTGTAGCGCCAGAGGATCTGGATCTGATTGTCTTTGGCACCACCACACCGGATCAGGTGTTTCCGAACTGCGGCACGCTGCTGCAGGAGCGGCTCGGCGTCCACAATTTCCCGGCGATGGGCGGTGAGGCGGCGTGTTCGGGATTTATCTACGCGCTCTCCATTGCCGACAAATTCGTCCGCTTGGGCGATGCGAAATGTGCGCTCGTCGTGGGTGCGGAAACGCTCAGCCGGATTGTGGACTGGACGGATCGCGGCACCGCCATTTTATTTGGTGACGGCGCGGGTGCCGTGGTGCTGAAGGCTGCCGAGGAGCCCGGCATCATCTCGACGCACCTGCGATCCGATGGCGCCTACAAGGATCTGCTCTATTGTCCGGTCGGCCCCTCGAAGGGGTTCGCGCCGGATGCCACCGGCCGCACGCCGATGTTCATCCACATGGCTGGCAACGAGGTGTTCAAGGTCGCGGTGAAATCCCTCGGCTCGATCGTCGATGAGACGCTTGCCGCCAACAACCTCGACAAGTCGGCGATTGATTGGCTCGTCCCGCATCAGGCCAACGTTCGCATCATCCAGGCAACGGCCAAGAAGCTCGACATCCCGCTCGATCGAGTGATCCTGACGGTTCACGAGCACGGCAATACATCGGCGGCCTCAGTGCCCCTCGCGCTCGATACCGGCGTGCGCTCCGGGCAAATCAAGCGCGGCGACTTGCTGTTGCTCGAGGCCTTTGGTGGCGGCTTTACCTGGGGTTCGGGGCTGATCCGCTACTAACACGTAGCCAAAAGAAAACGCCGCGCCCTTTCGGACGCGGCGTTCTTGGAACGATTCGTTCCTCGCGCGATTACTTCGAGATCGAGCGCTTGAACATGCGATCGATCTTCTCGTTCGTCGCATCGCAGCACGACTGGCTGGCCTGAGCGGCGGCGAGCGCCTGGTTGGCGGTCGACTGCGCGCCATTGGCAGCCGAAGCGGCCGAGGCGGCGGCGCCGTTGGCGGCATCGGCCGAGCTCTTGGCGGCGGCGACCTGCGTCTGCAGGCTCGAGACCTGCGTCTTCAGGCGGTCGAGCTGGGCCTGCAGCGGCTTGAGGTCGGTGCAACCGGCGAGACCGGCAACGGCAACGACAGCAGCCATCTTGATGATGATCGGAGTCTTCATGGTGACAATCCTCTTTAGACAGTGACTAAACAAAGCTTTGGCGGAACCGAGGCCGCCATTCGGTCGACCCCATGGCGGCCGATTATAACGATATCAGTTGTGTGTGGGCACGTGTTCGGTGCCCCGCAGTAGGGGAATGAGGCGCTCCCGGTAGGCCTCGGCGCTGATCCCGGTATTGGACTGCGCGACCAGGAACCACGGCGGCCCCGGGCCGGCAAAGGCGGGGGCGGGGTTCCAGTTGCTCGGGATCTGCCGATCATCGGCGTGCCAGAGCGACAACTCGTTGTCGTAGATGCAGTGCTCGGCCCGCACGTGGAACCGGTCAAACAGACCGCTGTGTTCCAAAAAACTGAAATACAACGCGTATTCGGTCCAGGGGCGGGCGGCTGAGAGGAACACGCGCCAGGGCGCATAGCGGGCATCGCTGCGAGACTGGTGCCGCCACCAGCGTTGCTTGAGGCCACGCAGGCCGCGCGAGTACTCCCCGCGAGCGAGCTTCGCATCGATGGCCTCGGCCAGCGCCCGCATGCCGCCCGTGTGCAGTAGGGCGGGCGTGACGTTGTGGCAACCTTGACCCTTGGGGATGCGGATCCGCATGACCTGCTCGATGCGGTCATACCAGTAGCGAAAGGTTTCATCCGGAAAAGACACGCAGGCGCCGCGACCATCGCCGATGAGCTCGGCGGCCGTGACGGGACGCGTGCAGAGCACATCGGCATCGAGCGTGAGGTAGAGCCCCTCCGTCACGTGCTCGAAGCTTGCGAGCTTGATGAGCTGCTGACGAAACCAGCCGCTCATGCGGATGTTGAGGGCGAACTCAGGGACGATGTTGCGCTCGGGTTCCACGTGTAGTTCAAACGGCAGCGCGTCGTTCGCCAGAATCGAGCGGATCTGCGCGACGTCGGGGTCAGGACAGACGACCCATAGGCGATGCAATCCCGTGAGGTTGCGGGCCAGTGAGTCGACGAGTAGGCGCGCTCGCTCGGCATCGCGCAGCGCCAGCGGCAGAACAGCATCAAGAGAAGTTTGCATGCAGATCGCAAGCATCAGCTGATCACCGGGGACACGTCAAGCGATCGGCGCGGCGTGCCTCGGCGTGCGTGTACACTTGACGCTCATGAAATCAGGATGTTTGCCGCTACGCAGTCGGCTTAAGTATTGGGTCGGCGGTGCGTTCGATCGCGCGCCCGCGCCGCAGGTGACGGACAACACGTTTTTTCTCTGGGAGCCCTGCAGTCATTCACACGCCGAGGTGGTGCCGGGCTACGCGCACTACCTTCTCGAACTGGGTTACGACGTGTCCGTCTTGCTCACGCCGCAGCGATTGGACGAGGGTCTCTTCGAGCGTTTCACGCATCCGCGACTCACGCTCAATCGCATACCGCAGGCGGCGATCGTGCGTCATTTCGCGCGGCACGGCCTCGGTCGTGCGCGCGGCATCCTCATCAGCACGGCGCGCAAGATCGGCTTCAACCGTAGTTATGTCTCGGAGTACGGTCTTTTCGGTTCACGTGCCCCGGGGCAGAAGTTGCTGCTCGTCGAGCATGACGTAAAGGTGCCGATGGAAGCGGGCATCACCGACCGGAACGTCATCAGTCTGCGACCCATCGAGTACCGCGGCTTACGCAGTCGCGGTGTCAACCCGCATTGGTTTGGCGAGGTGCCGCTGCGCGGCAAGAGCGCGGAGCGCGTGAACTTCATCGTCGTCGGTGCGTTGCGGGCTCGCAGCCGCAACATTCAAGGTCTGCTCGCAGCGGTGGCCGCCTTGCATGCCGCCGGTCAGCGCGGGTTCCACATCGTATTTGTCGGTGAGGGGAATCTTCGAGACGTACCTGCCGAGTTGCGTGAGTACTTCACGGTGGCCGGGCGCGTGAGTTTCGGTGAGCTCTATGCGCAGATGGAGCGTGCGGATTTCTTGCTGAGCCTGCTCGATCCGCAGAATCCTGCGCACGAGTTCTACGGCACCACGGGCAGTAGTGGGAATTTCCAGCTGGTGTACGGTTTTGCCAAACCCGCGCTCGTGGCGCGCAAGTTCGCCGAGCCGCATCGACTCACCGCACAGACGAGCCTCGTCTACGAACACAACGAGGAGCTGGCCGAGGCAATGCGCGCTGCGATCACGATGAGCGGCGAGGACTATGGCCGGATGCAGGCGGCACTCGCCGAGTTGGCGGCGGACATCCGCCGCGAGTCCCTCGAGACGCTGCGAACGATGATCGCGGAAGACTAGCGCAGGATCTGCGCCACCATCGCTGAGTACTCCTCGGCCATTCGCGACAGATCGTAGTGCGCGAAGGCTTGGCGACGGGCTTCGGCGCCGAGTTTCGCCGCGAGCGCGTCATCGCGCAGCAGTGCCTCGAGCGCCGCGGCCAAAGAGGGCGCATCGCGAGGCTCTGCCAGTAACCCGTTGACGCCGGGATCAATGATTTCCTGTACGCCGGGGACGCGCGAACCGACCACCGCGCAGCCCGCGGCCATGCCCTCGATCAGGGCGAGCGGCATGCCTTCGTAGTGCGTAGAGAGCACGGCGATGCACGTGTTGCCAAGACGCTGCGGGATGTCGCGCACCACGCCGAGGCAGTGCACCTGATCCTCGATGCCGAGTTGCCGTGCCAGCACTTCGACCGCACGCCGATGACTGTCGCGCCCCCCGCCAGCGAGATATACGGGCGGTTGTAGACCACGCTCGCGCAGCAGCGCGATGGCGCGCAGCAGCGTAGCGTGATCCTTCTGTCGCGCGAAGCGTGCCACCATGAGGATCGAGGCATCGCGCTCGGCGATAGGGCGTGTGCCTGAACTCAGGAACGGGGTGAGGTTGATGCCGTTGTCGATCGCCATCACGCGCTCAGCAGGGAAACCGAGTTCGAGGAGGCGCAGCCGCACGCCTTCGCTGCAGCCGACGATCCGCGCGGTGCGGGCGGCGAGCCAGCGCGCCTGAGCGAGGCGCCAGCGCGTATAACGTTCGCGAGTGTTGTGCTCGACGTGGACCAGATGCGGCACGCCGGCGAGCAAGCCCGCGTAGCGTCCCCAAAGATGTTCGCTGAAGCCATGGGCGATCAGCACGTCCGGGCGGAATTGCCGGCACAGGCGTACGAGCGCGAGCACCGTTGCGAGGTGCGACCAGCCGGGCACCGTGGCGATCGGCAGTCCTCGTTCGCGCAGTTCGTCGATGCGACGCGAGTCGGTGTGGCGCTTGCGGCGCACCACGAGCAAGGCTTCGGCATCGCCGCGCTCGCCGGCTGCGGTGACGAGTTTTACGGCGACTTGAGTCGCTCCGCCGGTGAAACCGCCGGTGACGAAGTGCAGTACGCGGGGCAGCGCGGTGCGGGGCACGGCACGTCAGCGCGAGCGACGATCGCGG
>JBJTBK010000273.1:0-8376 GCA_046091245.1 Nevskiaceae bacterium
TGCCGCTGGCCATCGATCTCGCCCCGCGGGGCCAGCGGGGGGTGCTCGTCGTGCAACGGGATGGCCCCAGCGCGCACCCGAAGGCCACACTGCACGGGTCGCGGTCCATGGAGCTCTTTCGTCGCTGGGGTCTCGATGAGCAGATCTTTGCCGCGGCCATCCCGAATGAGCATCCGTACTACATCGTGTTCACGACGCAGCTCGCGGGTCAGGAGCTGCATCGCTTTCGCTCGCCGTCGATCAACGAAGGGCGGCGGCGGGAGCAGGCAGCGCTGCAGCGCTTTCGCGAGTTGCAGTGGTCGCCTTACTCGAAGACGCAAATCGGCCAGCAAGCGCTCGAACCCGTGTTGCGTAGGCATGCGGAGCAGCTGCCCGGACTCGAGATGCGTCATGGTTGGCGCTGCGACGGTTTCGCCCAACACGAGGATCATGTGGTAGCCGAATTGGTGGAGCTCGCCACCGGTGACGAGCAGCACATTCGGGCACAGTATCTCGCGGTGTGCGAGGGCGGCAGTGGCGAGCTGCGCCGCAGTCTCGGTATCCGTCGTAATGGCCGCGGTCGGATGCGCTCGAACGTGAGCTTCTTTTTTCGGAGCAAGGACTTCTTGTCTGCACACGGGTTAGGTCTTGCCAATCTTTATTTTGTATTCAACCCGGGCAGCTTTGGGGTCTTCACGGCGATCGATGGCGCTGAGCTCTGGAACTATCAGTATTACTTTCTCGACCCGACGCGTAGCACCGAGGAACTCGATGCGACCGCCATCTTGCATCGTGCGATGGGTAAGCCCTTCGAGTTCGAGTTGCTGCAGACCATGCACTGGCACCATCACCAATCCGTGGCGCGTCAGTGGCGAGTGGGGCGGGTTTTTCTTGCGGGCGACGCTGCGCATTTGTTGGCACCCACCGGCGGCGTGGGCATGAACACCGGTATCGGTGATGCCTGCGATCTGGCTTGGAAGCTCGATGCGGTGTTGCGCGGATGGGGCGGCGAGGGGCTCCTCGAGAGCTACGAGATCGAGCGCAAGCCAATTGCCATCCGCAATAGCCTCATCTCCGCCACCAACTCCGACAAGATCGACATGGTGATGGACGAAACGCCAGAGCACATCGGCGGGAGTACGCCTGTAGCCGAAGCGGCACGAGGCGAACTTGCGCGCAAGATCCGCTGGCTCGCGCGTCAGTTCAACAGCGCCGGTACCCACCTCGGCTACCGCTACGTAGATTCACCTGTGATCGTGCCGGACGGCACGGCCGAGCCCCCGGATGATCCGAGTCAGCTCACGCCTTCGAGCTGGGCGGGCATGCGGGCGCCGCATGCGTGGCTGGCGGATGGTCGCTCGATGCTCGATCTTTTGGGCCACAACCCGGTACTGCTGTGCTTCGATGCGATGGATCAAGCCGATGCAGAGGTGCAGGCTGCGGCGCAGCGGCTCGGTATGCCGCTGCAGTTGGAGCTGGTGAACGATGCGGTGATTGCGCGTCTCTACGAGCGACGTCGCGTACTCGTACGGCCTGATGGGCATGTGGCCTGGCGCGGCGATCGGTTGCCTGCGGATGTCGAGGGCTTGCTTGATCAGGTGCGCGGCACCTCTGTCACCCGAGTCGGTGCATGAATCCGCGCGCGGCACAGCTCCTGAAATCTCCCATTCTTTGGGCGAGTGTCGTGCTACTCATCGGCGGGATTGCAGCGGTCGCTCTTTCGGGGTTTCGCCCAGAGATCGCATCACAAGCGCCACCCACGACGCCACCCGCCGCGGCAAGCTTCGTCGGTAGCCAACGCTGCGTCGAGTGCCACGAGGCGGAATATGCCGCATGGCAGTCGTCGCACCACGCCAAGGCCATGCAGCACGCGACGCCAACCACCGTGCTCGGTGATTTTTCGGGCGTGACGTACACGCAAGATGGCATCACCTCGACCTTTACGCAGCGTGGCAAAGATTTCATCGTCCGCACCGACGGACCCGACGGTCAACTCGCCGACTTCACAGTGAAGTACACCTTCGGCATCGATCCGATGCAGCAGTACCTTGTCGAACTGCCCGGCGGCCGACTGCAGGCTCTGGCGCTGACCTGGGACACGCGGCCGCGGGAGTCGGGCGGGCAGCGCTGGTTCCGTCAGTACCCCAACGAGCGCATCGATTATCGCGACGAGTTGCATTGGACGAAGCGCTCGCAAAACTGGAATTTCATGTGCGCCGATTGCCACTCCACCGACGTGCGCAAGGGTTATGACGCTGAAGCTGACACCTTCGACACGCGCTTCGCCGAAATCTCGGTAGGCTGCGAAGCCTGCCACGGACCCGCCTCCAAGCATCTCGAATGGACGCAAGGCCCGCGCCCGGCTACACGCGCGCCGTCGACCAAGGGATTCGCGGTGGTTTTTGACGAGCGGCGGGGCGTGAGTTGGCCGATCGATGCCACAAGCGGCAACGCACGGCGCAGTCGATTGCGGGATACCGCGAAGGAACTCAATGCCTGCGCGGCGTGCCATGCGCGGCGCAGTCAGTTCGCTGAAGGCGCGCGTCCGGGCGATGCGCTGATGCAGCATTATCTGCCCGTGACTCTGCGCGAGGGGCTCTACCATGCCGACGGGCAGCAGCAGGGCGAGGTCTTTATCTGGGGGTCATTCCTGCAGAGTCGCATGCTTCAGGCCGGCGTGACCTGCAGCGATTGTCACGACCCCCACTCGCAAAAGCTCCGTCATGAGGGTAACGCGACCTGTGCGCAGTGCCATGCGCCGGCGCGTTATGAGCGCCCCGAGCACCACCGGCACGAGGTGGGTAGCGCCGCTGCGCAGTGCGTGGCCTGCCATATGCCTGCGACGACCTACATGGTGATCGACCCACGGCGCGATCATGGTTTCAAGATTCCGCGACCCGAGTTGACGCTGAGTACCGGCGCGCCGAATGCGTGCGGGAGCTGTCACGCCGATCAATCGCCCCAGTGGGCGCTCGAGGCCGTGCAGCGCTGGCATGGAACTTCGCGGCGCGCGAGCACGCACTACGGCGAGTTTCTGCATGCAGGACGCACGGCCACGCCCGGTGCTGCACGCGGTTTACTCGGGCTTGTGAGCGATGTGTCGCAGCCTGCCATCGTGCGCGCCACGGCGCTTGAGCTTTTGGAGCGTTACCCGAGCGAGCCCGGCCAAAGTGTGCTGCAACGCGGCCTCGTCGATGCCGATGCCTTGCTGCGGCACGTTGCCGTCAGTCGGCACGAAAGTGTCGCCCCCGCCGCGCGCGTCGCGGCGCTCGTACCACGACTGCGCGATGACACGCGTGCCGTGCGCCTCGAGGCGGCGCGCTTGCTGGTGCCGGTCGCTGCGCAGCTCGGCAGCGAGGCGCGTGCGAGTTACTCGAAGGTGATCGCTGAGTACGAGTCAACGTTACGCGCGGATCTCAGCCAGCCTGAGGCGCGTGTCAATCTCGGCAATTTGCTCTGGCAGCGAGGTGAGGGCGCTGCTGCCGATGCGCAGTTCAGGGCAGCGATCCGGCAGGATCCACTTTTCGCTCCTGCTCGCGTCAATTTGGCTGAGCTGCTGCGATCGCAAGGACGCGAGACCGAAGGCGAGACTTTGCTCCGCGACGGTCGCACGGTCGAGCCTGCCTCGCCGATCTTGCGTGAGGCTCTGGCCTTGTCGCTGGTACGGCAAGGTAAAAAGCCGGAGGCATTTCGCGAGTTCGAACGGGCGGCGCGTGATCCCGCCGCGACGGCACGCCAAGTCTATCTTTATGCTCTGGCACTCGATGATGCGAACCGGCGCCCCGAGGCGCTGCGCGTGCTCGCCGCGGGAACGAAGCGGTACGGCGATCGTGACTTGTCCTTGACCTTGGCCCTCTGGCAGAGCGAGGCCGGCAACGAGGAGGCCGCGCGAGACGCGCTGGCCGCATGGCAACGAATCAACCCCGACGATCCGGCGCTGCCGCGCTCGCCCGGCCTTCAGTGAGCGTGAAAATCGTGCGTTTTGAGGGAGTTTGCGGCTAGGGCTGTTTGAAGACTGAGTGCTAGCGTCGCCTCGCTTTTTTCACATTCCGCGAGGTCACACCATGAGCACCCACGACACGTCAGGCCTGTCACCTTCCTCGTCTGACGCATCCGCCCGCCCAGCAGCTACCGCTGCAGCCGCTGCAACCCCGACGTCCGCCTTTTCAGCCAACGATGTACAGACGCTCATCGTGCTGGTGCATCTGTCAGGAGTGATCGGCGCGTTTTTGGTGCCTTTGATCGTCTACTTCGCGTGTGCCGTGCGCGATGACGTGTTGGCACTCGCCGCCAAAGAGGCCCTCAACTTTCAGATCACGCTGGCCTTGGCCTGGCTGCTGACCTTCGCGACGATGCTGGTGCTCATCGGATTTCTGTTCGTACCGGTGTTGATCGTGATCAGTCTCGGCATGCCGATCTGGGCGGCGGTGCTCAGCGCACGCGGCGAAACGGTGCGTTACCCGCTCATTCTGCGGTTGATTCGCTGAGGACGCGGGATGGACGTGACGACTTGAAAGCTATGGTTGGTTTCGTTTTACTTTGGGCCTCGTTGAGGGGTAGTCCAATGACTAAAGCACGGGATATACGCAATGGTCGAAGTAAGGCGCGCGCGTCGCAGCCCATCCAATCCATCGACCGGTTCATCGGCATGCTGGCGGGTAAGACGGGAGGAAAGGCGTCCATCGACGAGATGAACGCCGCAGCAGCGCGCGGGTGGTCCGGTCGCAGGTGACAGTGTTCCACGTCGGTCCAACAGGGAACTACCCGCTGAGCAGCACCACCGCGAGCAAGGTGCCGAGTGCTGGCACGATCACCGTCAGAGCGCCCACCGCGGGGTACGCGGCAGCGTAGGTCTCTTTGCAGATGCCGCGTAGCGTGGTCACGACGTAACCGTTGTGAGGTAGCGAATCGAGCGCGCCGGAGGAGATGGCAACCACGCGGTGCAGGCTCTCAGGCTCGACACCTATATCGAGGTAATGCGGTGCGATGAGCGGCAGTGCGATGCTCTGACCGCCTGAAGCCGAACCCGTGAGTCCCGCGATCACTGACACGGCGATCGCTGCACCGATAAGCGGTTCGCCGGGCAGAGAAGTCATGCCCGCCACGGCCAGTTGGAAACCGGCCGTGAGCTTGGCCACCGAGCCAAAGCCCACGACGGCTGCGGTGTTGGCGATCGCAATGAGCGCACCGAGCGCGCCACCGGCAGCCACCGTTGCATAGCGCCCCGCCAGGTGGCGAAGATTCAGCACGATCGCGGTGATCACGCCGAGGCCGAGCGACACGATCAAGGCTGATTCCTTGAGCGAGTCGTGCCACACGAACGACACCACGAGCACCGCCATCAGCGGCAGTGCGCCACGCCACAGCGAAGGCAGTTCGCGATCCTCTACGACGGGGTCATCACTGCGCGCTTCGAATCGTTCGCCCGCTGTAACGGCGCGATGGATCATGTGACGTAACCAGAGATAGCCACCGAGTGCCATGGCCACCGCCACGATGAGGCTCACCTCGGCCGCAGCGTAGGGTGTGGTGTCGAGGTATTTGATGGGGATCCAGTTCTGGATTTCCGGCGATCCGGCCGAGGTCATGGTGAAGGTCACTGAGCCAAAGGCGAGAGCACCCGGAATAAACCGTCGCGGCAGATCCGCCACCTTGAAAAGCGCAAGCGCCATCGGGAACACAGAGAAGGCGACGACGAACAGCGATACGCCGCCATAGGTCAGCACAGCGCAGGCGAGCACCACGGCGAGGGCTGCGTGGCGTGGGCCGGTGCGACGGACGATCCACGCGGCCACCGCGTCGGCCGCACCGCTCGCTTCCATGACTTTGCCGAACAGCGAACCGAGCAGGAACATGAAAAACCACGCTTGCACGAAGCCCACGAATCCGCCCATGTAGGCACTCGTAAACGCGGGGGCACCCTCAGCAGCCAGTTGTGGAAAAAAGGCGATGCCGCTCGTGGCGGCGACGAAGAGCGCACACAACGGTGCGGCGATCAGCAACTCAACGCCACGCACCGTCAGGTAGATGAGCAGGGTAAGCCCCAAGAACAGACCAACGAAACTCAGCATGTCGGCACGCTACCTCAACTGGTGTTCAGGCGGGATGGGCATGGCCCGAGGATATACTCCTTCGCGTCATGCGCGTGCTGTGGCGCGAGGGCGTATGCCCCCTACGCGCTTTCGATCGCAGCCCTGGGTGACGCCGGACGCCGAGTGCTTTTCTTGCCGGTCTACCTGTCGATGCCGGTGCTGGTCGTGTGGGGCATCGCAAGGTTTTGGTCGCGGTCGTCTTGAGTGGCGGCCGCTCGGTCGATTCGCGGTGGCTACGACGCAGCGCCCACGCAAACATCGGTTCCATTCACTTGATAATGCGAACGCGATTTCGTTCCAGCAGTTGATGTAGTCCATGTAAATCGCCCAATACCCAAAGATCTGCAACCATCCCCTCGTTGAAAGTGAACAGCGCAGCGCCCGCCCACTCAACACGCAGTGATGTGGGTTCATAGCCCAAAAATGTCTTGCGGTGTATTCCTGAGAACAGCATCTTGGCGAATGCTTTGTGGTCACTGACCACCAAGTCCTGAATGTCGCAGCGATAAGCGCCAAGGGCGTCGTGAACGAAATCAACGTAACTGGCGAACTCGTCGTGACCGACTTTGCTGGGTCCGAGAGAGCCGCGAAAGGTGAAATTGGCGCAGAGCAGTTTCGGAATCGCCGACTTGTCGTGGCGGTTCCAAATGTCGGCGTAGAAACTCTCTACGAGTTGGATGGCGCGTTCAGTCATCATCGCGGGACACGGTTATTGTCTTTGGGCGAGCGCTCGGGGTTTATCGGTATCGAGAGAAGGTTGCCTCGGAGTCAACACGTTATAAAGGGATTTCGATCGACTCGCCGATCTTCACGGATTGCCACTCTGTCGTCAGTGTGTGGATACGATCGCGCACCGCCAGAATCTCTGGTTCGCCGATCGGCAGGGGCGGGCAGCGACGCGCTTCGCAGGTGACGCGGTAAAGATCGAGTAGCGCCGAGGGTTCGCTCGTCCAACCCGCCCATCCGTCCGCTTGCAAAACCTCCACCAGTCGCTCCACGCCATCGCTCTCGGCAGTGGAAGTCATTCGAAATCCACTCGCGTCGCCTTCAAGTGTTCGGGTGATGAAGCCCCGAAGTTGCAGCGTCGTTTCGACGGCAAAGTGCAGCATATCGTGCGGGATGATGCCTTGTTTCGGGCACTGCACGGTGCTCGTGCAGACGCCGTTGACGAAGACATCCATCCGATCGAACTTGCCCCGTCCCTTAGTGAAGATCAGGTGCATATCGTTAAGCGGGAGATGGTCGGGATGAGAGGATTTGAACCTCCGACTCCTACGTCCCGAACGTAGTGCTCTACCAGGCTGAGCTACATCCCGATTTGATCGGCTGCGTCAGGCAGACCGCTCGACGGCGAACCGGGCGAGCGATGCGAGGCCTTGCTTGTAGGGCGTTTCGGGCAGCGCTTGCAACGCTGTTAACGCCTGGTCGGCCTCGTCCTGAGCGAGGGCGCGAGTGTACTCAAGCGCCCCGGTCGATTCAATTGTGCTGACGATCACATCCAGCTGATCGAGGCCGCCATGCTCGATGGCATTGCGAATCAGATCGCGGACACCGGCGTCGGTCGACTTCTTCAGCGCCTGAATCAGCGGCAGGGTCGGCTTACCCTCGGCGAGGTCATCACCCAGGTTCTTGCCGCGCTCGGTGGGGTTCGAGCGGTAGTCGAGCACATCGTCGATCAACTGATAGGCCGTGCCGAGGTGCTTGCCGTAGTCGGCGAGTGCCCGTTGTTGGCTGGGGCTCGCGCCGGCGATCACGGCAGCGACTTCCGCCCCCGACTCGAAGAGCTTCGCTGTTTTGCGATAAATCACTTCGAGATAGCGCTGCTGGGTCGTGTCCGGGTCCCCGGCGTTCATCAACTGCAGGACCTCGCCCTCGGCAATCACGTTGGTGGCCTCGGACATGATCTCCATGACCCGCTGCGAACCGATCGCAGCCATCCTCTGCAAGGCGCGCGAGTAGACAAAGTCGCCCACGAGGACGCTCGCCTGATTGCCGTAGACGGCGTTGGCCGTATCGCGCCCGCGGCGGCGCGACGATCCATCGACCACATCGTCATGCAGGAGTGTGGCGGTGTGAATGAACTCGATGAAGGCGGCGGCGTCGATATGGCTGGACCCGCGATAGCCGCAGGCCCGGGAAGAGAGCAGCACGATCAGGGGGCGAAGACGTTTGCCGCCGCCCGAGATGATGTGCTCGGCGACCTGGTCGACGAGGCCAACCGTGCTTTTCATGCTGGCGCGGATGACGGCGTCCACCGCGCTGAGGTCGGCGCGGACCAGATCTTTCACGGTGGCGAGGGTAGGCA
>JBJTBK010000274.1:0-7098 GCA_046091245.1 Nevskiaceae bacterium
GTCGACGAGGTCGCAGTGGGTGATCGCGTCACGAGCTGCCATTTCCCCGACTGGACCGAGGGGCGCTGGCGTCCGTCGGTGTACGAGCGCGACATCGGCAACACGCTCGACGGTTGGCTCGGCGAGCGGGTCATCCTGCCGGCACGCGGGCTGGTGCGACTACCCGCCGAGGTCAGTTACGAGGCTGCCGCCACGCTCGCCTCCTCCGGCGTGACGGCGTGGCATGCTCTGTTCGAAATCGCGCGGCTACGACCCGGTCAAACCGTCCTGTCGCTCGGCACCGGTGGTGTCTCGACGATCGGCATGCAACTGGCCAAGCAGGCGGGTGCCCGTGTCGTCGTCACCTCCTCGCGCAACGACAAACTCGCCCGCATGCGGGAGCTCGGCGCCGACCTCACCGTCAATTATCGTGATACACCAGCCTGGGGCTCCCGCGTCGCGGAACTCACAGGCGGTGGCGTCGATGTGGTGCTTGAAAACGTCGGTCGACCGACACTTGACGAGTCGATGAACGCCTGCGCCCCCGGTGCCTGCATCGTGATGATTGGCACCGGGCCCTTGCCCAAAGAATTACCGAAGATGCCGGGGTTCTACCAAAAGAATCTCATGCTCAAGGCCATCAGCAACGGCAGTCGGCAGATGTTCGCAGACCTGCTCGGCGCGATGGCGGCGAACCGCTTGCAACCGGTGATCGACAAGACGTTCGCCTTCGAAGAGGCGATCGCTGCATTTCGCGAGATGGAAGCGGGCGATCACATCGGCAAGGTGCTGATTCGTCACCCCTGATGGCGCGCCCCTGATGGCGTGTCCCTGAGAGCGTCGACCTGACAGCACTGGCCTAAAAGCTTAGCGCGTCACATTTGCGGCCGGGCCTCGTTGCGCGGGGTGATCGCGCAGTTGCCGAGCATCCACTTCAGATTGATGGCGATGCGCTCGGCATCCGGATCTGTAAAGGCGTAGCCGTGCTCCCTGATGCTGCCGTCGGGCAACCGCTCGAGCACCGACAACACCAGCGAATTACGGTTGAAGTAATCATTGGCCTCGTTGAGTACATGCCAGGTGACGGCCCGCAGGTTCAGCGCGATCTCGCGGGACTCGAGACCGCGCGCCGGTACGGCGCTCGAGCGAAACCAGTGCGTGCCGCCCTTATCGTTCAACAAGATGTTATCAAAGCGCTCAAAAGGCACATCGACACCGCCCCCCACACCGGGCACGTCCGCATAGCAATGGAACACCCTCGCCCGCTCTAACCAGAACGGCTCACCGGAAGCCACGCCACTGATGCGCTTGCCGGTCTTGATCACCCATTTGTGATCATGAAACCAAAGACTCGTCTGCGAGAGCGAGATCTCATTGTCGGTGTACACCTGCTCACCGTCCCACTCGAACCTGCAGGCCTTTGCTGCCTGCACGCCGCGATAGTGATCGGCGCGACGCTTGAAGAGGTAGTCGCAGCCCTCGGTGCGCCGCAGGTCTGCCGGGCGCAGGCTTGCGAATTCGGCAGGCGTGATCTCGCCCTGCATGCGCAAGTAATGACGCATCGTGACTTCGTCAGCCCCGGGGCCGGCACTTAAGGTTGCAATGCGCCAGGATGTCGACGGTCCTTGGCTGGTCTCCGTGCGATTCACCCAGAGAAAGACGTGACGACCGAATTTCGGCGCTTCGATGCGCGTGATGGTCGTCGACATACGCGGGTGCCGATCGGCCGGCGGCAGCTTGCGACGGCCATCGAAATAGCTCTGATTGACGTTGTCATAAAGCCCCGGCAGCAACTCCGCCATCACGCGAAGATTTCGCTCGCCCGGGGTCGAGTCCTGCCCCTGGGCAAGCACGGGCTGCTCGCGCCAAGCGATGCACAGCAGTACGGTCATCATCAGTGGTTTAGCGTATCGCATCGCCATATCATGCCCGACGCTCTTACGGTGTGCGAACATATCGCCATGAAACGCTCTCGGTGCGGTCTGCGGGCCGCGGTTCTTTACGCGCTGCTCGCGCTGTGTCTCGCTACACCGCTGCGCGCCGCCCCAGCCGCCATCGCGATTCCGGACAGCCATGGCGCCGAAGTCGCCGAGACCGTGCTGCGCGAGGGCGGCAACGCGATCGATGCGGCGGTCGCCACCGCCTTCGTGCTCGCGGTCACTTATCCGGAAGCCGGCAATCTCGGCGGCGGCGGCTTCATTACCCTGCATCAACACGGTACCGATCGATTCCTCGACTTTCGCGAAGCGGCGCCCGAGCGGGCGAGCCGCGACATGTATCTCGATGCGCAAGGCAACTACATCAAGGACTCAAGCCTCATCGGGCATCGCGCCGCAGGTGTTCCCGGCACAGTCGCGGGACTGTGGGAGGCGCATCGCTTGTACGGTACGCGCTCGTGGAAATCGCTGCTGCAGCCCGCGATCCGTCTTGCCCGCGAAGGTTTCGTACCGCATCCGCAGTTGATCGAGCGCACACGCGAAGCCTTTGCCGACTACGACGGCAAGACCAATTTCCGTGACTATTTCGGCACACTCAGTCAGGACGGTGCCGCGCAGCAGCCGTTCCGTCAACCGGAGTTGGCAGCCACGCTGCAGCGGATCGCTGAGCGCGGAGCGCGGGAGTTCTACGAGGGTCGCACCGCTCAACTGCTCGTCGCCGAGATGCGTCGTGGCGGCGGTCTCATCTCAAGCGAGGATCTGCGTGGTTACCGCGCAATCTGGCGTGCACCCCTGCAGCAGCCTTGGCGTGGCTACACGCTGGTCACGGCACCACCGCCGAGTTCGGGCGGCATCGCGCTTGCGCAACTGCTCGGCATGAAGGATTCGCTCGCTGCAGAGTTCAAGGATGCGCCGTATCTCTCGGAGCGATATGTGCACCTGATCGCCGAGATCGAAAAACGTGTGTTTGCCGATCGTGCCGAATATCTCGGGGACCCGGACTTCGTGAAGGTCCCCGCCAGTGAACTGGTCGCGCCGACGTACCTGCAGCGTCGCGCGCAGCAGATCAATCGTGCAGCGATCTCGCCCCCGCCCAGCGTGAAACCCGGGCTCGCAGAGAGCCTGCAAACCACGCACTTCTCGATCCTCGATGCCGCGGGTAACGCTGTTTCGTTGACCTACACGCTGAACGGCAGCTTCGGCAACGGCGTGGTGGTACGTGGCGCAGGCTTCCTGCTCAACAACGAGATGGACGACTTCAGCGTCAAACCTGGCGTGCCGAATCTGTACGGCGTGGTCGGCGCCGCAGCCAATGAAATCGCACCGCGCAAGCGGATGCTCTCCTCGATGACGCCAACGATCCTTCTCAAGGACGGCGTCGTCCAAGGCGTGCTCGGCACACCAGGTGGCTCGACAATCTTCACTTCAGTGTTCCAAACGCTTGTGAACCTGTTCGATCACGGCATGACCGCAGCTGAGGCGGTGGCCGCGCCGCGCTTCCATCATCAGCTGCTACCGGGCACGCTGATCATCGTCAGTCGCTGCTGCAATTTACCGGAGAGCACTCGCAGTGAGCTGATCGCAATGGGCTACGACGTGCGCCAAAACAGCTGGGAATTCGGCGACATGCAAGTGATCCATCGCACCGCGGCTGGAGAGCTGACGGCTGCTGCAGACCCGCGCGGGCGCGGCCAAGCGCGCGTACTTGAACTTACGACGACGGTGGCGAAGCCGTAGAACTCGCGCTCTCGTCCTGCAGTAGTCGCGGCGTAAGTTCCACTGTCTCGAGCGCTGCGAGTTTTTCAGTGTCGAGGCCCGCGTCGTAATCGCGAAAGCGACGAGCCGTCACCATCACGCGGCTCTCAAGTGAGCTCGTCGCACGGTTGTAACCATCCACCGCCTGGCGCAGGTTGTAACCGACCTTGCCCCAGTGCTCGCCCATCTTCGCGAGTCGCTCGTAGAGCTCCTTACCGAGCGCACTGATCTGCTCGGCATTGCGCGCGATCTGCTCCTGACGCCAGCCGTACGCAACCGCCCGCAGCAGCGCGATCAGCGAGGTGGGTGTTGCGATCATCACACCTTGATCGACGCCCGCTTCGATGAGCGAGGGGTCCTGCTCCAGAGCCGCGCTGAAGAACACCTCGCCCGGCAGGAACAGCACCACGAATTGCGCACTCTGACGAATCTCCTCGGCGTAGCCCTTGCGCGAGAGCGCAGTGATGTGCGCCTTGACCGCCTTGGCATGCTCCTGCAAGCGCAGGCTACGCGTGGCCTCATCCGGCGCTTCGAGTGCCGCGAGATAGCCCGCAAGCGGCACTTTCGAGTCGACGATGACGTTACGCCCGCCCGGCAGTTTGACGATGAGGTCCGGCCGCAAACGCCCCTCTTCAGTGGTGACCGAGTGCTGCTCGATGAAATCGCAGTAGGCCAGCATGCCCGCCAGTTCGACCACCCGACGCAGCTGGATTTCGCCCCAGCGTCCGCGCACCGTCGGTTGCTTCAGGGCACCGACGAGATTGTTGGTCTCGCCTCGCAACAACACCTGCTCCCGCATCAGTTGTTGCACCTGAACGGTGAGCGATTGATACGCGACGGCGCGGACTTTTTCGATTTCCTGCACCTGCGCATCGAAACGCCCGATCGACTCGCGGATCGGCTTCAGCGACTCGCCGATCTGTTGCTGACGCGCCTCGAGATCCAGTTTGGCCTCTGCCTGAAACCGCTCGAGTTGCGTACGGGCGAGGTTGAGAAATTGCTCGTTATTGACTTGTAGCGCCTCGGCCGACAGGGCCTTGAAGGAATTGACCAATTGCTCGCGTGCTGTGGCGAGCTCCGCAGCCTTCTCGGCGGCGACGCTGCGCTCCTGCTCGAGCGTGGCGCTCAAGGCGGCGTGACTCGCGGTGAGCTCAAGCAGTCGGGCCTGCAACTGCGCAATTTGCTCCAACTGCTCGGGCGCCGGGCGCTGGCGGCCCATGCGAAACCCGATGGCACCGCCCGCCGCTGCGCCGAGCAGGAATAGCAACAATACCGACAATGATTCGAGCACGAGCGACTCCGCAGCGTTCAGCGGCAACCCGGCAGGTCACCGACAGTCACTATAAGTCCTTCAGGTCGCATCGAGGAAGGCGCGTAGATGTTCGCCGAAGCGCTGCGGCATGACGTCGATGAACCCGTGCGCATGATCGGGCAAGTCGAGCCACTGACCGTTTGGCAGCAAGGCGAGGCCACGCGGCGAGTGCGCCGCCAGATCATCCGCCGGGTTGACGATCAGCACCGGCTGCTGCACTCGCGGCAGGTCATGACGCAAGTCGTGCGCAAAGGCGGCGCGATGACCCCAATGGGCCGCGGGGCCGCCACGCAACCCCTCGGTGAAGTTGCGTGCCAGCACCTGGCGAGGCACCTCAGGCCCGTAAAACCGCTGCAGGTGTTGCCAAGACTCGACGAGGTGGCCACCGTCTTCACGTAATGCGCGGGCCGCGTAGTCTCGACGCAGCTGCGACAACTCATCATCCGTGAATACCGGCGAAGAAACCTGCACGACTTTGCGAATACGCGAGGGTTGAAGTAGCGCCAGAACGATGCTGGTGATTGCGCCGGTGTGATAACCCATGACGTCGATTTTGGCCAGACCGAGATGATCGAGCAAAGACAGCATGGCACGGGCGAACTGCTCGATGCCGACCGGCTCGAGGGGCGGCTCCGACTCGCCAAATCCCGGCGTGTCGGGCGCGACGCAGAGTCGATCGCGCCCCATCTCGAGCAATGCGGCCTCAAAGATACGCCCCGAATTCGGACTCATGTGCAGCATCAGCAGCGGCACCGCCGCAGGCGAGAGGGGGTCGACGCGTCGATACTGCAGCGGGCCGTAAGGTCCGTCGTGGAAGGCGCGTTGAATGCGTGCGGCGGGCGGCGCCGGCGCGATCGCACCGGGCTTCGCTACCGCCTCGATCGACGGATTCGCCTGCGGCTCATCGAGAAACCCCCGAATCAACTCGGCGGCCGCCTCGGTGCGAACATCCAGAAACCCGTGGCCCCAACCGCGGCACTCGACGAAACGTCCGTGCTGCAGCAATGGCCGGGCGCGCAGCGTCGCCTCACGCAAATCATCGTCAGGGCACAGCAGCAGCACCGGCTGACGCGTCCGCGGCAGCCACTCTGCATGCTGCACCGCAAAGGCGGCACGATACGCCCTCGGCGCCTCCGCCTGATTCAATAGACCCTCCGCCACCTCGCGCTGCACGAATGCCGCCGGTGCAGCCGGATCCTTCCAACGCCAATGCTCGAGCCAACGCCGGCGCAGCGCCTCACCGTCGCTGGCCCACGCATCGGCTGCGGGAACGGCGAGACTCGCTTGTTGTTTCGCCAGCTCCTCGGGGGTGTACACCGGCGCCGAGACCAGCACGATCCGCCGGATCCGCGAGGGTTCGCTACGGGCCAACGCCAGGGCGATCTTCGAGCCAGTGTGATAACCCATGACGTCGAACTGCCGACAGCCGTAGCGCTGTTCGAGGTGCGTGAGCAGATCGGTGATACACGCCGCATAGTCTTCGATGCACGGTTCGTCGATCGGCGCCGTGGACAAGCCGAAACCGGGGGTGTCCGGCGCCACCGCGAGTCGGTCGCGCCCCATCTCGGCGAGAAAACGCGCATAGACGCGCGATGAGTTGGGCGACAGATGCAAGCAAATGAGCGGGACCTTGACCGACTTGAGCGGGGTCGACTTGAGCGGGGTCGACTTGAGCGGCGCCGACTCATGCCACGCTGAGCCCGGCCAGGCGAGCCGCAGGTGCAGGCGGCCGTTGCGTGCATCGATGAACTCGCGACGGACGCCGTGCGGCGTTCGCCACACCCACAGGTCGCGGTGCAGCTGCTCGACTTCGGCCGCGCTCATGTGCGCCATTATCCGCGGTTCCGACAAACACGGTACTCTCGAGATCTGGCCGTTGCATTCGAGGACCGCTGCTCATGACTAACCGTCGTCGCGTTGCACCGACCGTTGATTCCCGCCCCCGCTTTGATGTCATCGTCATCGGCGCTGGCTCAGCGGGTTTGCCGCTCGCGATCCGCGCCGCCGAGCGCGGTGCGCGCGTGCTGCAACTGGAGGTCGACCTGCGGATTGGCGGCACGCTGCACTGGTCCTCCGGACTGTCTTCGATGCCTTGCGCTTTCTGCAGTCGCGTAC